>NZ_JBSHAP010000037.1:0-64776 GCF_053611565.1 Kitasatospora sp. NPDC054795 | reverse complement strand
GCCGGGGTGCCGGGCTCTCGTCCCGGGCGCGGTGCCCGGGTCGGAGCCGGGTCAGAGCTGGGTCAGGCCCGCCAGCCCGGTCGTCCGCACCACGCCGGTGGCGGTCCCGGTGGTGGTCCCGGCCAGGGCGGCCGCCGTGTCGGTGACGGAGAGCCGGCTGTCCTCGCCCCCGAGGCTGGCCTTGGCCCCGGGGATCACCTGCACCGCGCCGGAGACCAGGCGCGGGTCGATCTCGTCCACCTTCAGCCGGCCGTCGGCGAGCTGGCCGGCGCCGTCCTGGGCGAGCGAGAGCGGTTTGCCGAGGGTGAGCCCCGGGGTCTTGGCGTGCAGCGGCGCGGCCGGGGCGTCCAGCAGCACCTTGCCGAGGTCGGCGCCCTGGTCGACCAGCGGGATCGGCAGATCGGCCTTGGCGCTCGGGCCGACCTTGCCGGTGGTCAGCTGGGGGAGGATCTGCTCCGGGAGCAGCGCGCCGCCGCCGCTGGTGGTCCGGTCGGGCGCCGGCGGCATCAGGAGCGAGGCCGGGATGCCGGCCGTGAGACGGCTGCCCAGCGGGGCGAGCGGGATGTCCGCCGGGACCTGCTGGGTGGCCAGCGCGTCCTCCAGCGCGCCGACCTGGTCGGGGCCGATCGGGGTGGCGGCGCCGGCCGCTCCTTGGGAGGCGAGCACACCGGCACCGACCGCCAGCAGCATCGCGCCGGCCCGCTGGGAGAACTTCATGCTTTTCACCGTTCTGCTGTCCGTACTGGGGATCACTGGGAAGGGCTGCGGGGCCGCAACCGGAAAGCGATCTGCTCAACGAGTGACCGGGAGCGCGGATTGCGGCCGTTAACCGGTTCGGAGTAATAATCCGATCGGATTCCCCCCGCCGTCGTGCCTCCGGGACTCTTTTCAAAAATCCCCGTAACCTTCCGTGCCGTCGTTCTTTGATCTGGACGTCAGTGACTGCAGACCGGGTCTGAGCGTTCTCAGCGTTGTACGCACGGAATCCAAAGAGCATTTCAGAGAGGGATCTCGCCATGATCCAGAAGTCCTTCGCCGCCGCCGGCCTGGCCGTCGCCGCGCTGGCCGGTGCCGCCGCGCCCGCCTCCGCCATCGGTGACGCGGACGGCGCCGCCGCCTCCATCGAGGGCAACGGCGGTACCAACTTCACGGGCACGGTCGGGAACAACAGCCCGAACTTCCACTTCCTGGACAACCCGAACATCTGCCTGCCGGAGATCCACAACATCGCGGTCGGCGTGCTCGGCGTGGCCGTCCCGGTCGAGGTCCCGATCGCCAACAACGGCGGCAGGCAGTACTGCACCGTCGGCCAGGGCACCCAGAGCCAGGGCGACGGCGGCGTGTCCCACCTGATCGGCTGATCGGTCGCCGCTCCGTTCTCCCTGCACCACCCTCACGATCCACCTACGAATCGCTCCCCGATTCACCCCGAGAGGAAAACCAGAGATGATCAAGAAGTCCCTCGCCGCCGCCGGCCTGGCCGCCGCCGCCTTCGCGATGTCCGCCGGCTCGGCCTCCGCCATCGTCGACTCGGACGGCGCCGCCACCTCCGTCCAGGGCAACGGCGGCACCAACCACACCGGCACCGCCGGCAACGGCAGCCCGAACAGCCACGTTCTGGACAACCCGAACATCTGCCTGCCGGAGATCCACAACATCGCCGTCGCCGTCATCGGCGTCGCGGTTCCGGTCGAGGTTCCGGTCCTGAACAACCAGCCGAAGCAGATCTGCAACGTCGGCCAGAACACCCAGTCCACGGGCGACGCGGGTGTCTCGCACCTGATCGGCTGATCAAGGGGCACAGCACGGTCGGAGGGCCCGGGGTGGAACACCTCCCCGGGCCCTCCGGGCTGTGCGGGCGAAGTGTCCGGCCGGCCGCGCCGCAGCGCGGTCCGGCCGGGTGAGCGGCGGGCCGGTCCGGCGCGTGGATCGCCGATCAGGACCGCCGGTTGTGATCACGTGTCAGAGCGCCCGCGGGGCGCTCCCAGAGAGAGGGCAGTTCCATGAAGAGCAAGCTGGCCAAGGCCGCCCTGACCGCCGCCGCCGCACTGGCGCTCGCGGGTGCCGCCACCCCGGCCTTCGCCCACGTCGGCCTGGCCGGCGGCGGCGAGTTCGTCGCCTCCGCCGACCAGCCGTTCGTGGCCGGCGGGGGCTTCGGCGTCGCCCACGCCGGTGACGTCGTCGCCGGAGGCTTCGGCGGCGGTGCCGCCACCTCCACCGACGTGATCGGCGGCGGCGCGGGCTTCGCGCACGCCGGCGACGTGGGCATCTGAGTCCACGGCCTGACGGAAACCCGGAAGGCCGGGTCGCTCCCCCACGGGAGCGGCCCGGCCTTCCGCCGTACGGGGTCCGCTACTTGAGCATCGCGGCGGCTTCGAGGGCCCAGTAGGTGAGGATCTGCTCGGCGCCCGCACGGCGGATCGAGGTGAGCGTCTCCATGATCATCCGCTCCCGGTCGATCCAGCCGTTCGCGGCGGCCGCCTCGACCATCGCGTACTCGCCGGACACCTGGTAGGCGGAGACCGGCACCGGGGAGGCGTCGGCGACCTGGCGCAGGATGTCCAGGTAGGCCATGGCCGGCTTGACCATCACCATGTCCGCGCCCTCGGCGAGGTCCTGCGCCAGCTCGCGCAGCGACTCGCGGGCGTTGGCCGGGTCCTGCTGGTAGGTCTTGCGGTCGCCCTTGAGCGAGGACCCGACGGCCTCGCGGAACGGGCCGTAGAAGGCCGAGGCGTACTTGGCGGTGTAGGCGAGGATGCCCACGTCCTGGTGCCCGGCCTCGTCCAGTGCCCGCCGGATCACGGCGATCTGGCCGTCCATCATGCCGGACGGGCCGACCAGGTGGACGCCGGCGTCGGCCTGCACCCGGGCCATCTCGGCGTAACGCTCCAGGGTGGCGTCGTTGTCGACGCTGCCGTCCGCGGCCAGCACGCCGCAGTGCCCGTGGTCCGTGTACTCGTCCAGGCAGAGGTCCGACATGACCACCAGGGAGTCGCCGACCTCGGAGACCACGTCCCGGATCGCCTGCTGGAGGATGCCGTCCGGGTTGGTGCCCTCGCTGCCGATCGCGTCCTGCACCTGCGGGACGCCGAACAGCATGAGGCCGCCCAGGCCCGCCTCGGCCGCCTCCACCGCGGCCTTGCGCAGGGTGTCCCGGGTGTGCTGGACCACGCCCGGCATCGAACTCACCGGGACGGGCTCGCTGACGCCCTCGCGGACGAACAGCGGCAGGATCAGCTCCGCCGGGTGCAGCCGGGTCTCGGCCACCAGGCGGCGCATCGCCGGGCTCCGGCGCAGTCGGCGCGGGCGTACGTACGGGAATTCAGCGGACACGGCTTCTCTCTCCGAACGGTTGTGCAGTGCCGGGGGCGACGGTCGGCCGCCCCCGGCCATGAGGGGTGTCAGCGGGCCTTGCGGCGCGAGCCGGGACGACGCTCGCTGGGCCGGTAGACCGGCTCACCGGCGGCCGTCGCGGTGTCGCGGCGCTTGGCCCCGAAGTCTGCCAGCGCCTGGGCCAGCGCGGCCGCCGACGGCGCCGGGGCCATCACGTCGACCCGCAGGCCGTGCTCCTCGGCGGTCTTGGCGGTGGCCGGGCCGATGCAGGCGATGACGGTCACGTTGTGCGGCTTGCCCGCGATGCCGACCAGGTTCCGGACGGTCGAGGACGAGGTGAACAGCACCGCGTCGAAACCGCCGCCCTTGATCGCCTCACGGGTCTCGGCCGGCGGCGGCGAGGCGCGCACCGTCCGGTACGCCGTCACGTCGTCGACCTCCCAGCCGAGCTCGACCAGGCCGGCCACCAGGGTCTCGGTGGCGATGTCGGCGCGCGGCAGCAGCACCCGGTCGATCGGGTCGAAGACCGGGTCGTACGGCGGCCAGTCCTCCAGCAGGCCGGCCGCGGACTGCTCGCCGGAGGGCACCAGGTCCGGCTTCACGCCGAAGTCCACCAGCGCCTGCGCGGTGGTCTCGCCGACCGCCGCGACCTTGATCCCGGCGAACGCGCGGGCGTCCAGGCCGTACTCCTCGAACTTCTCCCGGACGGCGCGCACCGCGTTCACCGAGGTGAAGGCGATCCACTCGTAGCGACCGGTGACCAGGCCCTTGATGGCCCGCTCCATCTGCTGCGGGGTGCGCGGCGGCTCGACCGCGATGGTCGGCACCTCCTGCGGCACCGCGCCGTACGAGCGCAGTTGCTCGGACAGGCCGGTGGCCTGCTCCTTGGTGCGCGGCACGAGGACGTTCCAGCCGAACAGCGGCTTGGTCTCGAACCACGAGTGCGAGGCCCGGTGGGCGACCTGCTCTCCCACCACGGCTATCACCGAGGTGGCCGGGTCGACCGGGGCGGAGACCGGCGAGGGCAGCACCCGGGCGGCCTTCAGGTCGGCCGCGATGCCGGACAGGGTGGAGGTGAAGGTCCGCTGGCGGGTGGTGGTGCCGGAGAGCGTGGCGCTCAGCGCCGACTCCGGCTTGCGGCCGCACGCGACCAGGGCGGTCGCGGTGGCGGGCAGCTGGCCCAGGGTGGTGCGGACCACCAGGGTGGTCTCCGGCGCGCCCAGGTCCACCGGGCTGCCGGCCAGCAGCGCGGCGCCGTCGACGAAGCGCACGTCGGTGCCGGACCCGCCGCGCAGCGGGACGCCCGCGTACGCCGGGACGCCGACCGACTGGGCGACGCCCGGGATCACCTCGAACGGGATCCCGTCGCCCGCGCAGCTGAGCATCTCCTCGGCGGCGCAGCCGTCCAGGCCGGGGTCGCCGTCGACGGTGCGGACCACGTGCTTGCCGGAGCGGACGGCCTCGGCGACCAGCTTGGCCAGGTCGAAGTCGGTGCCCTCGGCGGCGGGGGCGTGCACCTGCACGCCGGCCGGACAGTGGCTGCGCACGGCGGCGGCGGTCAGCGGGTCGGCGACCAGCACGTCGGCGGTGGACAGCACCTCGACCGCGCGCAGGGTCAGCAGGCCCGGGTCCCCGGGGCCCGCGCCCAGGAAGGTGCACCGTCCGGTGGCGGGCTGTCCCACCGGGAACAGGGCATCGGTGGCGGTGGTGGGGCTCATCGGGCTCGCTCCCCCATCAGGGCGGCCGCGCCCGCGGCGAGCAGCCGGTCAGCCAGCGCGCGGCCGAGGGCCACCGCCTGCTGCTCGGCGGTCTCGTCGAGGACGATCGGACCGTTGGCGGACATCTTCAGCAGGGCGGTTCCGTCGGGGTCGCCGACCACGCCGTCCAGCCGCAGTTCGTTCTCCCGGCCCCAGGTGGCCAGCGCGGCCACCGGCGCCGAGCAGCCGGCCTCCAGGGTGGCCAGCAGGGCGCGCTCGGCGGCCACGGCGACCCGGGTGGGGGCGTGGTCCAGCGCCGCGAGCGCGGCGGTCAGCCCGGTGTCGGCGGTGGCGCACTCGATCGCGAGCGCGCCCTGGCCGGGGGCCGGGACCATCACCTCGGTGTCGAGGTGCTGGGATATCTCGGCGCTGCGGCCGAGCCGGTTCAGGCCGGCCGTCGCCAGCACCACCGCGTCCAGCTCGCCGCTGGTCACGAAGCCGATCCGGGTGTCCACGTTGCCGCGGATCGCGACGGTCTCCAGCTGCGCGCCGCGGGCGTTGGCCCAGGCGTTCAGCTGCGCCATCCGGCGGGGCGAGCCGGTGCCGATCCGGGCCGGGCGGCCGGCGCCGGCCAGCTTCTCGACCAGCTCCTCCAGGGCCAGGCCCTCGGTCGCGACCAGGGCGTCCCGGACGTCCTCGCGCTCGGGGACGGCGGCCAGCGCCAGTCCCCGGGGGGCGGCGGTGGGCAGGTCCTTGAGCGAGTGCACGGCGAAGTCGATCCGCCCCTCCAGCAGCGCGTCGCGCAGCGCGGAGACGAACACCCCGGTGCCGCCGATCTGCGCCAGCGACTCCCGGGAGGTGTCGCCGTAGGTGGTGATCTCGACCAGCTCGACGGCGCGCCCGGTGACCCTGGTCACCTCGCGGGCCACCATGCCCGACTGCGCCATGGCGAGGGCGCTGCGCCGGGTGCCGAGCCGCAGGGCCGCGGTGGCCGAGGGCTGCTCCGTGATCGGTTGACCATTCATGAGGTGATCGTCCCGGTGGTACTCGTGGGATGGCTGACGGTTCATCTGGTGCTCCCGGCCGAGGGCTGGGGCGCCCCGCCGACGGGCGTGCCCGACACGGCGTGCACGGCCGCCGGGTCGAGGTCGAACAGTTCGCGCAGCGCCTCCGCGTAGGAGGCGCCGCCCGGCTCGGCGGCCAGCTGCTTCACCCGGACGGTCGGGGCGTGCAGCAGCTTGTCGACGACGCGGCGGACGGTCTGGGTGATCTCGGCGCGCGAGCGCTCGTCCAGGTCGGGCAGCCGGGAGTCCAGCCGGCCGAGCTCGGCGGCGACCACGTCGGAGGCCATCGAGCGCAGCGCGACCACGGTCGGCGCGATCCGGGCGGCCCGCTGGGCGGCGCCGAAGGCGGTCACCTCGTCGGAGACGATCCGGGTGACCTGGTCGACGTCGCCGGCGCCGGGGCTGGCGGCGTGCGCGTGGGAGAGGCTCTCCAGGTCGACCAGCAGGGCGCCGGGCAGCTCGTGCACGGTGTGGTCGACGTCGCGCGGCATGGCCAGGTCGAGCAGGGCGAGCGGCTCGGACGCCCCGTGGCGGAGCCGCTGGGCGTCCCGCCGGGAGGCGACCGCGGCGGCCACGTCCTCGGCCTTGATCACCACACCGGCCGCGCCGGTGCAGGAGATCACCAGGTCCACCTCGGCGAGCGCCTCCGGCACCTTGGCCAGGTCCAGGACCGAGGCCACGTCCGGGCCGAGGATCTCGACCAGCCGCTCGGCGCGGGCCGGGGTCCGGTTGGCGATCAGCAGGTCGGTCACGCCGGAGCGGACCAGGGTGGCGGCAGCCAGCGAGCTCATCGAGCCGGCGCCGACCACCAGCGCGCGCTTGCCGGCGATCTCGCCCGCGCCCGCCGCGACCTGCTCCAGGCCGAAGGTGACCAGCGACTGGCCGGCCTTGTCGATGCCGGTCTCGCTGTGCGCGCGCTTGCCGACCCGCAGGGCCTGCTGGAACAGCTCGTTCAGACCGCGCCCGGCGGTGTGCTCCTCCTGGGCCTTGGCCAGCGCGTCGCGCAGCTGGCCGAGGATCTGGCCCTCGCCGACGACCATCGAGTCCAGGCCGCAGGCCACCGAGAAGAGGTGGTGGACGGCGCGGTCCTCGTAGTGGACGTACAGGTGGGAGGTCAGCTCCTCCAGGTCCACCCCGCTGTGGTGGGCCAGCAGCAGCGACAGCTCGGCGACGCCGGCGTGGAACTTGTCCACGTCCGCGTACAGCTCGATCCGGTTGCAGGTGTTCAGCAGCGCGGCCTCGCCGACCGTCGCGGTGGCGGCCGCGTCGTGCAGCAGCCGGGTCGGTACGTCACCCGTCAGCGCGGCGCGTTCCAGCACCCCGACCGGGGCGGTGCGATGGCTCAGCCCTACGACGAGAAGGCTCATGCCCGCCCCCCACAGCTCTCGGTGTTCATGCGGGCATCACCGCGGAGAGATCCCCGTCGCCGCCCTTGGCGGACTTTCCCTTGGCCTGCTCGGCCTGGTCCTTGGCCGCCGACTCGACGGTGCCCCGGGGCTTGCCGCTGCCGCCGGCCGCGCGGCGCAGCTTGGCGGCGGCCGCCCGGACCGGACCGGGGGCACGGTCCAGCACCGACTCGGCACGGTCGTCCGGCTCCTCGCCGGCCTTGCGCTGCTCGTGGAAGGCGAGGATCTGGAGCTCGATGGAGAGGTCCACCTTGCGCACGTCCACGCCGTCCGGGACGGTCAGCACGGTCGGGGCGAAGTTCAGGATGCTGGTGACGCCGGCCTCCACCAGCCGGTCGCACACCTGCTGGGCGGCGCCGGGCGGGGTGGTGATCACGCCGATGGAGACGTGCTGGCTCTCGACGATCGACTCCAGCTCGTCCATGTGCCGCACCGGCAGTCCGGCCGCGGTGGAACCGACCACGTTGGGGTCGGCGTCCAACAGGGCGGCCACCCGGAAGCCGCGGGAGGCGAACCCGCCGTAGTTGGCGAGCGCGTGGCCGAGGTTCCCGATGCCGACGATGACGACCGGCCAGTCCTGGGTCAGGCCGAGTTCGCGGGAGATCTGGTAGACGAGGTACTCGACGTCGTAGCCGACACCGCGGGTGCCGTAGGAGCCGAGGTAGGAGAAGTCCTTGCGCAGCTTGGCCGAGTTCACGCCCGCCGCGGCGGCCAGCTCCTCGGAGGAGACGGTCGGCACCGAGCGCTCGGAGAGCGCGGTGAGGGCCCGCAGATAGAGGGGCAGGCGGGCGACTGTCGCCTCCGGGATGCCCCGGGCACGCGACGGTCGGCGCGCGGCGCCCTGGTCGGGCGTCTGCGAACTGCTCTGTGGTGATCGGCCGATTGCCACGGTGCTCCTGTGGGTGAAGCTGGGCTTTGGCAGCCAGGCTATGCGTTTGTGAACGTGTGCACAAAGATGGTGTCCGTTTTGTCCCTGCACAGTGATGCGCATCACGCCATCGACCGCATAGCACCGGCCCGGGTCAGCACGACCTCCGGGGCTCGCGAACCGGGCAGCCAGGGGCCGTACGGGGCCTCCCTGCGCAGCAGCGGGACGCCGGCGCCGGACGGGTGGGAACGGGCCCGCCCCAGCCGGGGCCAGGGCACCTCGGCGGCCTCGCGCAGCGGGCCGGTCCAGTCGCCCGGCGGGCAGGACGGGGCACCCAGGCAGTGCCGCAGCAGCTCGGCGGTCACCCGGGCGTCGCCCAGCGCGGTGTGCGCCGGGTACCAGCCGAGGTCCGCCGCCTCCGCGCAGGCCGCCAGGCCCTGGCCGCGGGCCTGCGGCAGGTGGGCGCGGGCCAGCCGCATCGTGCACAGCAGCGGCACGGGCGGCAGCGGCACCCCGATCCGGGCGAACTCGCGATCCAGGAAGGCGTGGTCGCAGCTGACGTGGTGACCCACCAGCACCCGGCCGGCCAGCAGCTCCAGCAGCCGCGGGGCGATCTCCCGGAAGCGCGGGGCGCCCTCCACGTCGCACTGGCGTATCCGGTGCACATGGGTCGGGCCGACCGGGCCCAGCGGATCCAGCAGGGTGGCGAACTCGCCCTCGGGACGCAGCCGCTCGTCGAGCAGCACCACGGCCACCTCGACCACCCGGTGCCGCCACGGGCTGCGGCCGGTCGCCTCCACGTCCACCACGGCGAAGCCCCGGGGGACCGTCCGGGGCTCCGGAGCTCCGGACACCCCGGGGGCAGGACCGGGAAGCATGGCGCACTCCTCGTGTGCTCAGCCCCCCACGGGCGCAAACGCGTTCGATCGTAAGCCGACCAACCCGCCCCGCCCCACGCCGGAACGGAGTGTCTTTGGCAACGATTCGGCGAACCTCCCCCGCCGATCGGCGGGGGGTCGGTACACGGACGAACGCCCGGTCAGGCCCCGCTCAGCCGCCGAGGGCAGTGCGCAGACGGCGCTCGTCGACCCGCCAGAAGTCGTGCTGGCGACCGTCGATCAGGGTGACCGGAATCTGCTCCCAGTAGCGGCGGTACAGCTCCTCGTCCCGGGTGATGTCCCGCTCCTCGAAGGACGCCCCCAGCTCGCCCGTCACCCGGAGGATCACCTCGCGGGCCTCGTCGCACAGGTGGCAGCCCGGCTTGCCGACCAGGGTCACGGTCCGGTCCGCGGGCTCGGGGCTCTTACGTCGCAGCAGTGGGCTCACCACCCCATTCTCCGCCATGGCACCCGCCCGCCCGGCGGCGCCCGGCACCCGGTGGAGCTGTTCACCTCGCGGGCACGGCTCCGTCACGGTCGCCGCGCGCCCGGCTGGCTATCCTCGATGACATGGCCGTGCTCAGAAGGCTCACCCAGGCAAGGCGTTCCAGCAGCGAGCGGAGCGCCCTGGCCGGCGAAGCCGCGGCCGAGGCGGCCGAGGCCGCGCTGCGGGCCGAGCCCGGGCCGGACGGCACCGCGGGGCGGGACGGCGGCACCGAGCCGGACAGCGGTACCGGAACGGACGACAGCACCGGAACGGACGGCAGCACCGGGCCGGACGCGCCGGCTGCGGCGAAGCCCGGCAAGGCCCCCAAGGCCCCCAAGGCCTCGACCGAGAACCACACCCCGGACCCGGACGACCCCCGCGCCGCCGCCTTCTTCGACTGCGACAACACCATCCTGCGCGGCGCCGCGATCTTCTACCTCGGCGTCGGCCTCTACCGCCGCGGCTTCTTCACCCGCCGCGACATCGCCCGCTTCGCCTGGCAGCAGGCCTGGTTCCGGCTGCACGGCACCGAGGACCCGGACCACATCTCCGACGCCAAGCAGTCCGCCCTCGGCATCGTGGCCGGCAAGCCCACCGCCGACCTGGAGGCGATCTGCGAGGAGATCTTCGAGGAGGTCGTGGCGGACAAGATCTGGCCCGGCACCCGCGCCCTGGTCCAGATGCACCTGGACGCCGGCCAGCGGGTCTGGCTGGTCACCGCCGCCCCGCTGGAGGTGGCCAGGATCATCGCCCGGCGGCTCGGCATGACCGGCGCGCTGGGCACCGTCGCCGAGGCCCGGGACGGCCTGTACACCGGCCGGCTGGTCGGCGACCTGCTGCACGGCCCGGCCAAGGCCGCCGCCGTTCGCGCGCTGGCCCGGCGCGAACGCCTCGACCTCGACCGCTGCGCCGCCTACAGCGACTCGGCCAACGACATCCCGATGCTCTCGCTGGTCGGCCACCCGTACGTGGTGAACCCGGACGGCGCACTGCGGCGCCACGCCCGGACCCAGGGCTGGCGGGTGCGGGACTTCCGGACCGGGCGCAAGGCGGCCCGGGTGGGGCTGCCGGCCGCGGCCGCGCTCGGGGTGCTGGCCGGCGCGACGGCGGCCGGGGTGGCGCTGAACCGGCGCAGGCGCCGCTCCTGAACCTCCCGCGCCGGGGGCCGCGCGGGCTCCCGAAGGCCGCCGGGGGCGCGCCCGAAAGCCGCCCCAGGATGGTCGGGAGATCGCCGGCGGGTCGCCGGGAAGCCGTCGGAACGCCGTCGGGACGCCGTCCGGACGGGCTCGCCCCGGCGGGTGAGCGGGCGTCAACAGGGCCTCTGACCTGGCCCCTCTTACGGGCGAACTCCCCTGCACCGCAGGGTGGTCCGAGTCACCTGCACGAACCTGTCACCCGGTGACCGGTTCTGATCGTTCGCCAGGCCGGGAAAGTCAGGGGTTGCCGAGCCCCAAGGCTGGGAAACCGCCCCTCAGGCCGCCGAATTGGTCACCCTGAGCGCCTGTTCGATCACGTTGAGCCGGATGAACGATGACAGCTCCGGTCAGTGTCAGCCGAATATGCACAACAAATGGATCCCAAACGACCACTTCGACCACACGGTGTAGCTGTCATTGCACAAAGCGTTATTCTCTCCTGGATGCACGTCACCACGCGTCCCGCTCGAACGGACGCTTCAGGGAGTGCTCTCCGCGCAGGCGGAGGTGATCCGTCCACAGTTCTGCCTCTGGGAGTCCCGTGTACCCACCCGTCCGGAACGACGCGCCTGCACCCTCCCGCCCGTCGTCCGCGCCCCTGCGTCCCCGCACCGGCCTGCGCGGTCGGCCGACCGCCGAGCGGCAGATCTCCACCGGCCTGACCCTGTTGCGCTCCCTGCTCCGCAGCCAGTTCGCCGTCCTGCCCCAACTCGCGCCGGCTGGAGGATCGTTCGTCCAGCCCCAGCCCCAGCCGCCCGGCCCGGCGCTGCGCACCACCGCCGCCGGCTCGGCCGGCACCGGCTCGCGCGGCCGCACCGGCAGCACCGGCGCCGGCCGGGGCCGCGCCCGGACGGCGCCCAACCCCGGCTACGAGACCGAGCACAACCCGATCATGGAGCTGGTCGAACGGGCCCAGGCCGGCGAGAGCGACGCCTTCGGGCGGCTCTACGACCACTACGCGGACACCGTCTACCGCTACATCTACTACCGGGTCGGCAGCCGGGCCACGGCCGAGGACCTCACCAGCGAGACCTTCCTGCGCGCCCTGCGCCGGATCGGCACGTTCACCTGGCAGGGCCGGGACTTCGGCGCCTGGCTGGTCACCATCGCCCGCAACCTGGTCGCCGACCACTTCAAGTCCAGCCGCTTCCGGCTGGAGGTCACCACCGGCGAGATGCTGGACTCCAACGAGTGCGAGCGCAGCCCGGAGGAGTCGGTGCTGGAGTCGCTCTCCAACGCCGCCCTGCTGGACGCCGTGCGCCGGCTCAACCCGCAGCAGCAGGAGTGCGTCACCCTGCGCTTCCTGCAGGGGCTCTCGGTGGCCGAGACGGCCCGGATCATGGGCAAGAACGAGGGCGCCATCAAGACCCTCCAGTACCGCGCCGTCCGCACCCTGGCCCGGCTGCTCCCGCCCGACGCGCGATGAACCGTGCCGAGGACGACCCCGGTGCCATACGGCACGGCCGTCCGTCACCGTTCGCGCCCGGCCGACACGTCAGGGTGAACGGTCGGTCCGATGATCAGCCGTGCGTAACCGACCGCCCGCACCACTCGTTGGCCAACGTGCAAGCCCCCACCAGGCGTACGGTCAAGTCGAATTGCGGCCTATCACCCGATGGAGTGGCTTTGGCCAGCCAGGGCAACCGTCCGGCAGGCCAGGGTGTCGACAACGACGAAGGGAGGTGTGGCCCGTGACGGCAAACGTGCTGGAGCACCGGCGGGCGAAGGCCTTCGCCGAGGCGCTGGAGGCCCACCAGGCAGAGCAACGCGCTGCGGCCAACGCCGAATCGGACAACGCCGCCGCCACCGGCGCCGGTCCGGTCGCGATGGCCGAACTGGTCGGTCTGACCGACGCGCTGGGGGCGCTGCCCGGGCCGGTGCTGGACCGGGAGGTCCGCACGGTCCAACGCGCCCAGCTGATGGCCGCGTTCGAGCAGGCCTTCGCCGGCGGAACGGGCACCCCGGTGCCCCGGCAGCGCCGCCACCGGGCGATCCGGACGGCGCCGCGCGGCCGCTGGAGCCGCCGGTTCGCGATCGGCGGGCTGGTCGCCGGGCTCGCCGTCGGCAGCCTGACCGGCGCCGCCGCGGCCAGCGCCCACGCCCTCCCCGGGGACACGCTGTACGGCCTCAAGCGCGGGCTGGAGGGACTCCGGCTCGACTTCGCCGGTTCCGACTCCGAGCGCGGCGAACTGCTGCTCGACAACGCGGCCACCCGACTCGGCGAGGCCAAGACCCTGGTCGGCCGCACCGGCCCGGCCGGCGGCCTCAGCCCGGCCACCGTCGAACAGGTCCGCCGCGCCCTGGACGACATGCACGCCGACGCCCTCAGGGGCCGCGAGCTGCTGCGCTCGGTCTACCGCAGCAACGGCTCGCTCGACCCGATGCGGGCGCTGGCCGGCTTCGCCCACGACGAGGACGGCCGGTGGAGCGAGCTGCAGGGCCGGCTGCCCGTCCAGCTCACCCAGCAGGCCGACCTGGTGAACCGCCTCTTCGACGACATAAGCGAGGACGTCGCGCCCCTGCGCCTGGTCCTGCCCCCCGCTCAGAGCGGTGGCGCGGCCGGCTCCGGAGCGGGCGACGGCTCCTCCCACTCCACCGACGGCTCCCCGGCCGGGTCCCCCGCGGCCGGATCCGGCACCACGGCCGGCGCCGACCGGGCCCCGGGCTCCGCCGGCGACCGCCCCGGCGCCCCCGAGCACGCCCCGGCCAACCCCGGCTCCGGCGCCTCCGGCACCGGGGGCAAGGGCGGCGTCCTGCCGGACACCCTGCCCAGCAGCGCCCCCGACGCCGTCAACGGCCTGGTCGGCGGCCTCACCAGCGGCCTCACCGGCACCAAGCCCTCGCCGAGCGCCGACGCGGCCCCGCAGCAGGCACCGCAGCAGGCCACCCCCGGCGCCCCGAACGCGGCCCAGCCGCAGGGCGTCGAGGTGCCCCCGCTGCTCCCGGACCTGTTGCCCGGGCTGCGCATCCTGGGCGGCTGACGGCAGGGCGGTGGGGGCCCCGCGGGGTGCGATATCCGCCGGGCCCCCGCCGTACCCGGGTCCTTCCGTGGAGCCCCGGCCCCGCGGAAGAACCCGGGCCTCCTCGGCCGAACACCCGCCGGAAGGACACCGCCGACAGAGCGCCGTCGGAAAGGCAGCGTCAGAAGAACACCGAACGCCGCTGCACCAGCAGCTGGTAGAGGGTGTGCTGGATGGTCTCGCGCACCTCGTCGGCCAGGTCGAAGACCAGCATCGGGTCGTCCGCCGCCTCCGCCGGGTAGCTGTCGGTGGCGATCGGCTCGCCGAAGCGGATCGTCCACTTGGTCGGCAGCGGCAGCACCCCGAGCGGGCCCAGCCACGGGAAGGTGGGGGTGACCGGCACGTACGGCAGGCCCAGCAGCCGGGCCAGGGTCTTCACGTTGCCGATCATCGGGTAGGTCTCCTCGGCCCCGACGATCGAGCAGGGCACGATCGGCACCCGCGCCCGCAGAGCCGAGGCGACGAAGCCGCCGCGGCCGAACCGCTGGAGCTTGTAGCGCTCGGAGAACGGCTTCCCGATCCCCTTGAATCCCTCCGGCCAGACCCCGACGACCTCGCCGCGCTCCAGCAGGGCCTGGGCGTCCTCGTTGCAGGCCAGCGTGTGGCCGGCCTTGCGGGCCAGCTCGTTGACGCCGGGCAGTACGAAGACCAGGTCGGCGGCGAGCATCCGCAGGTGCCGCCGGGCAGGGTGGTGGTCGTGGATGACCACCTGGGTCATCAGGGCGTCCAGCGGGATCGTGCCGGAGTGGTTGGCGACGATCAGCGCGCCGCCCTCGGCCGGGATGTGCTCCACGCCCTGGACGTCGATCCGGAAGTACTTCTCGGCCAGAGGGCGCAGCAGCGAGAGCAGCACCTCCTCGGTGAGCTCCCGGTCGAAGCCGAACTCGTCCACCTCGTAGTCGCCGGTCACCCGGCGGCGCAGGAAGGCCAGCCGTTCGGCGGCACGGCCCTCCCAGCCCTTGCCGAACAGTCCGGTGGCGGCCGGGCCGAGCGGCCCGGACAGCACGCCGCCGACGGCCTCGGCGAGCCGGTCGGCCAGTTTCGGCCCCTCGGGCGAGGTCCAGCTGGGGGCGGACTCGATCGGGATGACCTTGGCCTCGCCCGGCGCGTTCTCGGCTGCGGCATTCATCGCGGGTTCAGCTCCTCGGTCGGCGGGGGCGGTTCGGTACGGCGTCCGGTCCGGCGGCCGCCCCCGCGGAGGCGGCCCCTTCCGGGCCGAGCAGGGCCGTCAGCCGGTCGGTGACGGCGGCCAGCCGCTCGGGCGGCAGCAGCCCCGGCCCCTGCGCGGCGGCGAAGTCGGCGAAGGCCTCCGGGGTGCCGAACGCCGGGCGGTAGCCGAAGGTGTCGCGCAGCCGCGCGGTGTCCACCACCCGGCCGTGGGTGAGCAGCCGCAGCTGCTCGGGCGAGACGTCGACCAGCCGGGTCTGCCGGGCCAGCACGGCCATCCAGCTGACCGCGGGCAGCAGCAGCGGCAGGGTGGGCCGGCCGAGCCGGCGGGCGCACTGGGAGAGCAGCAGGACGCCCTCCCCCGCCACGTTGAAGGTCCCGGTGTTGACGGTGCCCGGCGCGGGCTCGTCGGCGGCCCGGCAGAGCACTGCGACGGCGTCGTCCTCGTGCACGAACTGCAGCCGCGGGTCGTAGCCGAGCACAGTCGGCAGCACGGGCAGCGCGAAGTACTCGCTGAGCGGGGTGTCCGCGTCCGGGCCGACGATGTTGGCGAAGCGCAGCACCGTCACCGCGACGTCCGGGCGGCGCCGGGCGAAGCCGCGCACATAGCCCTCGACCTCCGCCGCGTCCTTGGCGAAGCCGCCGCCGGGCGGGTCCTTGGGCTGCATCCGCTCGCTGAACACCGCCGGGTCGCGGGGCGCGGATCCGTAGACACCGGTGGTGGACTTCACCACCAGCCGGCGCACCCCGGGGGCCTTCTGGCAGGCGCCGAGCAGCTGCATGGTGCCGATCACGTTGGACTCCTTCACCGCGGAGCGGTTGGTGGAGCCCAGGCCGGTGGCGCTGACGCTGAGGTGCACCACGGTGTCCACCCGGTGCTCGGCGAGCACCCGGGAGAGCGCCGGGCGGCGCAGGTCGAGCTGGTGGAAGCGGTACGGGGCGGCCGGACCGGCCGGCTCCTCGGGCGGCAGTCGGGGCGGCTGCACGTCCACGCCGACCACCAGGTCCACGCCCGGCCGGCGGCGGACCTCGGCGACGAAGCGGGCACCGAGATGGCGTGCCACGCCGGTGACGAGCACGACCACTCCCACGGTGCTGCCCCCGTTCCCCGGCCCGAACGGCCTGCGTGCACCGTACCGCGCCACGCTGCCGGGCCGTGAAATGACACCGCCCGCCCAGGCCACGAGGGTCTGGGCGGGCGGTGGAAGCGCTGGGCGCGCTAGGCGCGGCCGGGGGCGCTTACTTCTTGTTGCGACGCTGAACGCGGGTCCTCTTCAGAAGCTTGCGGTGCTTCTTCTTGGCCATACGCTTGCGACGCTTCTTGATGACAGAGCCCACGGAACAACCCTCGCTCACTGAGACTCTCGCCCGTGAGAGACGGAGTCCATACGACTGACGTGAGGGCCTAGCCTACCGTCCACGGTGCTAAGGCCGTAATCGTGCTCCCCGATACCGGGAAACTCGGGGGAAATCCCCGACGAACGGGTGCGGTGCCCACCGGTGTGGACCCCGCACCCGCGCGCCGCCGCTACGCGCTCTCGAGCCGCACGTAGGACTCCTTGAGGTACTCGTGCACCGCCTGCTGGGGCACCCGGAAGGACCGTCCGACCCGGATGGCCGGCAGCTCTCCGCTGTGCACCAGTCGGTACACCGTCATCTTGGACACCCGCATGACCGCGGCGACCTCCGCCACGGTCAGGAAGACGACTTCCTGAAGGGGGCGCTCGACGGAACTCATGACCATCACCCGACCCTTACCCGTGTGCAAGGCACCGGCTTCCCCTCCGGTGACTCCACCGGCACACGTGTATCCCCAGAGTAGTTATGGGTGGTACCAGTGGGAAGAGGGGAAGTGCAGTCCTCGTACGGTGAGAGATAGGACCGTTGCAGTACGTAGCCGATCGGCCGATGGCACCGCCCGGCGTACGCACGGCCTGACCAGGGCGGCGGGTTCAGGCCAGCAGTCCGTGCTGGGGGAACACCGCCCGCCGGGTGGCGAGGATGGCCTGATCGAGCCGGTCGGCCGGATCGTAACCCGAGTCGAAGTCGCGCCAGGCGGGGCGGGCGCCGTCGGTCATCCGCAGCGGGGCCGGGCGGCGGGTGCGGCGGTAGACCTCGGCGCGCCAGGACTCGGGGGTCTCGGTGGCCGGGTCGACGGGCCGGGCGGCGGCGGTGGCGACCAGGTGGGTCCAGGTGCGCGGGACGACGTCCACCACGGCGTAGCCGCCCCCGCCGGTGGCCACCCAGCGACCGCCGGCGTACTGGTGGGCGAGGTCGTGCAGCGCCTCGGCGATCAGCCGCTGGGCGTCCACGGTGACGGCGAGGTGGGCGAGCGGGTCCTCCAGGTGGGTGTCGGCGCCGTGCTGGGTGACCAGGACCTGTGGCCGGAACGCGTCGAGCAGTTCGGGCACCAGGGCGTGGAAGGCGCGCAGCCAGCCGGCGTCGCCGGTGCCGGCGGGCAGCGGCAGATTGGCGGCGGAGCCGGGGGCGTCCTCGCCACCGGTCTCGATCGACCAGCCGGTCTGCGGGAAGAGCGTGGCGGGGTGCTCGTGCAGCGAGACGGTGAGCACCCGGGGGTCGTTCCAGAAGGCCGCCTGGACGCCGTCGCCGTGGTGGACGTCCACGTCGACGTAGGCGACCCGCTCGGCGCCGAGCTCCAGCAGCCGGGCGATGGCCAGCGCCGGGTCGTTGTAGACGCAGAAGCCGGAGGCCTTGCCGGGCATCGCGTGGTGCAGCCCGCCGCTGAAGTTGACGGCGTGCGGGGTCTCGCCGCGCCAGACCGCCTCGGCGGCGGCCACGGACTGGCCGGCGATCAGTGCCGAGGCCGAGTGGATCGCCGGGAAGGACCAGTTGTCGTCGGTGCCCAGCCCGTGCAG
The DNA here is from genome assembly GCF_053611565.1 of Kitasatospora sp. NPDC054795. Classification (NCBI taxonomy): domain Bacteria; kingdom Bacillati; phylum Actinomycetota; class Actinomycetes; order Kitasatosporales; family Streptomycetaceae; genus Kitasatospora; species Kitasatospora sp. NPDC054795. The sequence continues at coordinate 46,784 of NZ_JBSHAP010000037.1, read as the reverse complement.
CGGGTCGGAGCGCTCGGGATGGGCGGCGGCGTTCCGGACCGCCTCGACGTACTCCCGGGTGTGCACCAGCCGGAGGGTGGACTCGCCGGCGGGCGGCGCGGAGCGGACGGTCACCCCGGGCCCGGTGCTCAGTCCGAGGGCCTCGACCAGGCGCATGGTGAGGGCCAGCCTGGTCGGGTCCATCGGGTGGCCAGGGCCGAAGTCGTAGGCGGTGACAGCCTCGTCCCAGAAGAGGTGCAGGCCGCAGGGGGTGTCACGCTCGGCTTCGGGCATGGCCTCCACCGTAGCGGGTGGCGGTGGCCGGACCGCCGTCAGGGCGCGCCGGGGCGGCACTCGCGGGAGCCGCCGGGCGCGGGGTGCGCAATGAAACTACGGAAGTTGTGGGGCAGCTGTGGAGGCGGGTGTTGAGGCGGTGCAGACAAACGCTTTGCGACTCCATATCCTCTCCGCCATGAAGCCATTCAGCGTGCAACGCCTTGGGGTAATTCTCGCTGCAATACTGGGTTTTGGCGTCTTCTTCGCCGCCCAGCCGGCCTCCGCCGCGGTCAGCGGCACCACGTTCGCGGTCGACAAGTCGACGGCGAAGGCGGGAGACCAGCTGACCCTGACGCTGTCGCTCACCAACAGTGAGACCAGTCCCATCTACTTCGCCTACGAGGCCGTCCAGCCGACCTGGCCGGCCAACACGCAGGCCGGAGCGTTCACCGTCCTCAGCTGCACCGGTGACACCTCCGACTGCGCGATCAACGGGAACAGCGCCAACTTCCACTTCAACGCGCCGATCGCGCCCGGGGCGACGAAGAGCGTCACGCTCACCGTCAAGATCACCGACACCCCGGCGTGGGGCACCGCACCGTACACGCTGAACTGGGCGCCGTACGTCTACTACGAGTTCGGCCAGGTCGGCAACGGCACGGCCAAGGACCAGGGCTGGACCTACGGAGTGCCCGAGCTCCAGACCGTGATCAGCTGACCCCCGCCCCGTCGACCACCCCCGCCGCCACGCCGGCGGCGGGGGCCGGGGCGAAGCGGTCGGCCAGCGGCAGGACGGCGAGCACCAGCAGCATCGGGGCGAGCAGCGCCCAGCGGTACGAAGCGGCGTCCGCGATCGCCCCGACCAGCGGCGAACCCAGCAGGAACCCCACGTAGTTGAAGAGGTTGAGCCGGGCCACCGCGGCGTCGGAGTCGGCCGGGAAGAGCCGGCCGCCGGCCGCGAACACCTGCGGGATGATCGCGCAGATGCCGAAGCCCAGCACGGTGAAGGCGGCGATGCCCGCCCAGGCGCCGGGCGCGACCGCGGCCAGCCCGAAGCCGAGCGCGGCCAGCGCGGCACCGGCACGGACCACCGGGACGGCGCCGAAGCGCTGCACCGCGCGGTCGCCCAAGGCCCGGCCGAGCAGCATCGCGACCATGTAGCCCAAGTAGGAGAGCTTGGCGAGGTCCTCCCGGCTGCCCAGCCCGTCGGTGAGGTACTTGACGCTGTAGTTGGAGACCGAGGCGTCCGCGATGTACGCGAAGGCCATCGCCAGGCAGAGCGGCAGCAGCGGACGCCAGGGGACGGACCGGGCGGCGGCCTCCGCGGCCTCCCGGACGGCGTCGCCGAGTTCGGCCGGGCCGGCGAGCAGGCCGCCGGTCAGCAGGGCGAGCGGGGCGACCACCGCGGCGGCCGTGCCGAACAGCACCGGCAGCCCGAGGTCGTAGTGCGAGCCGAGGCCCGCCAGGGCCGCGCCGATGATGCCGCCGAGGCTGAACGCCGCATGGAAGCCGATCATGATCGAGCGGCCGTAGCGGTGTTGGAGCCCCACCCCGAGCATGTTCATACTGGCGTCCAGCGCGCCCACCAGCAGCCCGAACGCGCCGAGGGCCAGGGCGAGTTGCCACAACGTACCGCCCAGTCCGGCGGCCGCCAGGCTGAGGCAGACGGCGGGCTGGACCACCCGCAGCACGGTCCGTGCGCCGGTGCGCTTCACCAGTTGCTCGGAGACGATCGAACCGACCCCGGCCAGAACCGGCACCGCGGCCAGGAAGACCGGCAGCAGCCCGTCGCTCAGCCCGTACCGGTGCTGGATCTCCGGGATGCAGGTGACCAGCAGGGCGAAGGTGACGCCCTGGAGCAGGAAGCTGACGGCGAGCGCCGCCCGCCCGACGCGCAGACCGGGCGCCATGGCGGACGGGACGGGCCCTGCGGACGGTGCGGCACTCAAGCGGACCTCCAGGCGGACTCCACACGGACCTCGCAGACCTCGCTACCGACCGGTAGGACGATGTTGGCGAGAGCGTAGGGGGTGCGCCGCGATTACGGGAGGGGTCGCGCAGCGGTCATTTCCCGCCGGAGGCCAACTCCCGGGAACGGTCCCGCGCCGCCTCCAGGGCACCGAGCAGCGCGGCCCGCACCCCGTGGTTCTCCAGCTCGCGGATCGCCGCGATGGTGGTGCCGGCCGGGGAGGTGACCGCCTCGCGCAGCTTCACCGGGTGCTCGCCGGAATCGCGCAGCATCACCGAGGCGCCGATCGCGGACTGCACGATCAGGTCGTGCGCCACCTGCCGGGGCAGCCCGAGCAGGATGCCGGCGTCGGTCATCGCCTCGACCAGGAAGTAGAAGTAGGCCGGACCGGAGCCGGAGAGCGCGGTGGCCGCGTCCTGCTGGGACTCGGGCAGCCGCAGCGCCTTGCCGACCGAGCTGAAGATCTCCTCGGCGCGCACCAGGTGCTCCTCCCCCGCGTGCGAACCGGCCGAGATGACGCTCATCCCCTCGTCCACCAGGACCGGGGTGTTGGGCATCACCCGGACCACCGGGGTGCCGGCCGCCAGCCGCTCCTCGAACCAGGCGGTGGGGACGCCGGCCGCGGCCGAGATCACCAGCCGGTCCGCGCCGACGTGCGGGGCCAGCTCCTCCAGCAGGGCGCCCATGTCCTGCGGCTTGACCGCCAGGATCAGGGTGTCGGCAAGCTTGGCGGCCTCGGCGTTGGAGACGGCCACCACGCCGTAGCGGGCCGCGAGTTCGGCCGCCCGCTCCGGGCGGCGGGCGGTCACCAGGACATCGGCCGGATCCTTGCCCGCCCGCAGCAGACCGGAGAGCAGGGCCTCCCCGATCTTGCCGGTGCCCAGGAAGGCGATCTTCTGTCCGTGTGCTGCGCTGCTGCCCATCGTCCGCTCCTTGCCTCGGTACTGCGGCCATCCTCGCACCGCCCACCGGCACACGCGGGGACCGTCCGACCCGTGGTCGCCACGGACCCGAACGACCCTTGCCCCTAGGGAGAGAACTCGGGGGTTTCCCCTATGGCCTCCCGGCTCCGGGGAGCGCACCGTGGAGTCATGGCACACGACGAAATGTCCCGACGTGAGAACCGGCAACTCGCCGTCGCCTCGGCGACCGTGGGCCCGTGGCGGACCGCCGCGGGGGTCGGTGCGGTGGTGGGGGCGACGGCCCTGGGGATCGAGGCGATCTCCGGGAACTGGTCGCTGAGCATGCTGGCCTCACCGGCCGGCTGGGGTCTGTTCTTCTTCTTCCTGGTCGGCACCGTCGGCGGCCAACTGCGGCGTGACACCACCGACCGGCGACTGCGCCGCTGGGCGAACGAGCACCCGTGGCAGTCCGCGCTCCCGGCAGCCGGCGGCCTGCTGGCACTGAACACGCTGGCCCAGCTGTTCCTCGGCGACGAGGGCCTGTTCGGCGCCTTCTTCCTCTCGCTGCTTCCGGCCGGCCTCCTGCTGGCGATCGCCGGGGTGGTCGGGTCGGTCAAGCAGGCCCGCGGCAAGGGCTGACGGCCACCCGCGACCTGCCCGTTTCCGGACAAACGACACCGGTCCCACGGATCACGCACACGCGTTCACCACGAAGTGTGCCCCCGATCAACGGACCGTCACACCCTGTCGGCATACTGGCGCGATGCCGACAGCCGAAGATCCGCAACCGCGCCCCGAGACGGGCCGCGAGGCGGGCGGGAAGGACCCGTTCGCCGACCTCGTCCTGGACGAGGAATTCGTCCGCGGGGCCACCGTCAAGGAGCAGAGCGGGCGCACCCGCATGCTGTCCGCCCGGTGGAAGCACACCCCGCCGGTCGACCCGGGCGGCCGCCGCTCGGTCAACGACGGCCCGTCCGCGTCCAAGGGCCGGTTCGGGCGCAAGCCGAAGCCCGCCGCGCTCGACCCGTGGGGCAACCCCCGCCGCCCGCGCCGGCGCGGCTGGCGCGCACCGGTGCTCGTGGTGCTGACCATCGCGGTGGTGCTCTCCGCCCTGAACGTCGACGGGCTGCGCACATGGTTCTCGGACCACGTCTGGAAGAACTCCTCCGCCGCCCCGGTGCCCACCGTCGCCCCGGAAACCGCCAGGCCGACCTCGGCGCCGCCGGCCACCCCCGACGACCAGCCGACCGTGGACCACCCCTGGAAGGGCTCCCCCGCCGAGGGCTGGCCGAACGGCCCGGAGGCCTTCGTGCTGCCCGAGGCCAAGGCCGTCGGCGTCTTCTCGGCCGACGAGGTCGCCGCCCAGCTCCAGTCGGTCAAGGACTACCTGATGGCCTCCAACCTCGACCCCCGGGTGATCGCGGGGGCCCGTCCGGACGCCGCCCTGGCGATGCTCGACCGCCAGGAACGGGCCAACGCCGTCACCGCCCTCGACCACCCCGCCAAGGAGACCGACCCGACCAGCTGGTTCACCCGTTTCGACCCGCGCGAGGCCGCCCTGGTGGGCACCACCGTCAAGGTCCAGGGCCGGATCAGCTTCGAGGAGGACGGTGACGGCGGCGTGCTGGTGCACACCGACTTCACCTTCGTCTACCCGCTGCAGCCGGGCCCGGACGCGGAGAAGCTGGCCTCGTCCCGCCGCCGCACCCCGGACACCGCGCCGGGCGGCACCGCCAAGCCGGTCGGCCTGGTCACCCGGGCCGCCGCCACCGACAACGGCGACACCTGGACGACCCGCACCATCGTGCGCAAGGTCGACGACGTCCGCTTCTACGACCCGAAGCACTACAAGGTCGACGCGAAGAAGCTGGTGTTCGCCAAGACCCAGTGGGACGCGGGCAACAGCGCCTGCGACGTCTACGACGGCTTCCTGCACCCGCAGTTCCAGCAGTTCACCAGCCACGACCCGGCACCGACCGGCCCGACCACCGACCCGTACGACCGGAACAAGGACATCGCCCCGGCCGACCAGTGCGGCAGCGTCAGCCGGACCTAGGGTCTCATCGGGAGGCGTCAGCGCTTGCGCTTGGCCCGGCCCGGCGCCTTGGCGTCGGGCCGGCGGCTGCGGCCCGCCTGGCGCTTCTCGTACTGGGCGACGGCCCGCTCGTGGGCGGCCCGCCGGACCGCCTCGCCGGGGGCCTCGACCAGGCTGCGGGCGAAGTAGGCGAGCAGCGATCCGGCCCCGCCGATCAGCCAGACCGCGCCGAGCGACTTCTCCTCGGCCATCCAGCCGGTCAGCTGGTCCTTGCCCTCGGTGAGCACCTTCCAGGTGCGCCGCACGGCCATCATCGAGCAGACCGCGATGGCGGCGGTCAGCAGCCCGTTGAGGAACGTGCCGTTGTCGGAGAGGGCGATGCCCTCGATGCCGAAGCGCAGCAGCAGCACCACGGCGGCCGCCGCGACCAGGGCGCCGATCGACACGGCGACCCGGCGCGGCCAGTAGCCGTTGTCCCGGTTCAGCCAGCTGGTGCCGAACCAGCGGATCGGCTCCGGCTCGGGGGCGCCGACGGGAGTGGGGGCGGGGGTGGGGGGCTGCTCGCTCACGCCGTCGATTATCACCCGACCGCCGCACACGGCGGAGGAGCCGTCCCGGCCGGTGGGACGGCTCCTCCTCGTTCTGTGCGGGCCCGGTGCCGTACCGTGCGGGCCCGGCCGGGTCAGCCGAGCTTGGACACGTCGCGGACGGCGCCCTTGTCGGCGGAGGTGGCCATCGCGGCGTAGGCGCGCAGGGCCTGGCTGACCTGCCGGTCGCGGTTCTTCGGCCGGTAGCCGCCCGCGGCCTCCAGGGCCCGGCGGCGCTCCGCCAGGACCTCCTCCGCGACCTCCAGGGAGATCCGGCGGCCGGGGATGTCGATGGAGATGGTGTCGCCGTCCTCGACCAGCGCGATGGTGCCGCCGGACGCCGCCTCCGGGGAGGCGTGGCCGATGGACAGGCCCGAGGTGCCGCCGGAGAACCGGCCGTCGGTGACCAGCGCGCAGGCCTTGCCCAGACCCCGGCCCTTGAGGAAGGAGGTCGGGTAGAGCATCTCCTGCATGCCCGGGCCGCCCTTGGGGCCCTCGTAGCGGATGACGACGACGTCGCCCTCCTTGACCCGCTTGGCGAGGATCGCCTCGACCGCGTCCTCCTGGGACTCGACCACGACGGCCGGACCGCTGAAGGTCCAGATCGACTCGTCCACGCCGGCGGTCTTCACGATGCAGCCGTCCTCGGCGAGGTTGCCGTACAACACCGCCAGGCCGCCCTCGACCGAGTAGGCGTGCTCGACGCTGCGGATGCAGCCCCTGGCGGAGTCGGTGTCCAGCGACTCCCATCGCTCAGACTGCGAGAAGGCCTCGGCGGAGCGGACGCAGCCGGGGGCGGCGTGCCACAGCTCGACGGCCTCCGCGGAGGGCGAACCGCCGCGCACGTCCCAGGTCTTGAGCCACTCGGCGAGCGAGTCGGCGTGCACGGTGTGGACGTCCTCGTTGAGCAGCCCGCCCCGGTACAGCTCGCCGAGGATGGCCGGGATGCCGCCGGCCCGGTGCACGTCCTCCATGTAGTACGAGCCGTTCGGCGCGACCTTGGACAGGCAGGGCACCTTGCGGGAGATCGCGTCGATGGCCCGCTGGTCGAAGTCCAGCTCGGCCTCCTGGGCGGCGGCGAGCAGGTGCAGGATGGTGTTGGTCGAGCCGCCCATGGCGATGTCCAGGGCCATGGCGTTCTCGAAGGCGGCGCGGGTGGCGATCGCCCGGGGCAGCACCGAGGCGTCGTCCTGGCCGTAGTGGCGATTGGTGATCTCGACGACGGTCCGGCCGGCGTTCTCGTAGAGGGCGCGGCGGGCGGTGTGGGTGGCGAGCACCGAACCGTTGCCCGGCAGCGAGAGGCCGATCGCCTCGGTCAGGCAGTTCATCGAGTTGGCGGTGAACATGCCGGAGCACGAACCGCAGGTGGGACAGGCGTTCTCCTCGATGATCGCGATGTCCTCGTCGGAGACGTTCTCGTTGACCGCCTGGGAGATCGCGTCGACCAGGTCGAGCTTGCGCACGGTGCCGTCGACCAGGGTGGCCTTGCCGGCCTCCATCGGGCCGCCGGAGACGAAGACGGTCGGGATGTTCAGGCGCAGCGCGGCCATCAGCATGCCCGGGGTGATCTTGTCGCAGTTCGAGATGCAGATCAGGGCGTCGGCGCAGTGCGCGTTCACCATGTACTCGACCGAGTCGGCGATCAGGTCCCGCGAGGGCAGCGAGTAGAGCATGCCGCCGTGGCCCATCGCGATGCCGTCGTCCACGGCGATCGTGTTGAACTCGCGCGGGATGCCGCCCGCCCGCTTGATCGCCTCGGAGACGATCCGGCCGACCGGCTGGAGGTGGGTGTGCCCGGGCACGAACTCGGTGAAGGAGTTGGCGACCGCGATGATCGGCTTGCCGAAGTCCTCGCGGGCTACGCCGGCCGCCCGGAGAAGCGCCCGGGCGCCTGCCATGTTGCGACCGTGGGTGACCGTACGGGACCTCAGCTCGGGCACTGTGCTCCACTCCTTCGGGGCTCTCGCGGGCACCCCGCTGCTGGGAGGGTCCGGGGGCCGCTGTGGGTACCGAGCCTACGCCCGCCGTCCGGCCGGCGGACGCTCCGTCCGCGATGCGGGCAGGCGGCGGGCCTCCCCGGTCAGTCCCGCCCGACGGCCACGGTGAGGTCCAGGACGTACGGCTCGACCACCTGCCCGTCCGGGAACTCGGCCAGCAGCGCCGCGCGCTCGGCGGCGAGCAGCGGCTCGCGCCGCTCCGGGGCCAGCGAGGCGAAGTAGGAGCGCGAGGTGAGGTTGTCGACCACCTGCTCGACCGGCACCTGCCGCTGCCAGCGCAGCTCGGCACGGGAGACCTCCAGCCCGGCGGCGGCGAAGGGCGCCGTCAGCTCGGCGATCCGGCGGTAGCCGTGGTAGCGGCCCGACAGCGCCGCCCACAGCCGCTCGTCCCGGGCGCGCACCCACGGAACGCTCTCGTCGAAGACGTTCCACCAGGCCGCGACGGCACCACCCGGCCGCAGCACCCGCAGCACCTCGGGGACGGACTTCTCGGGGTGCGTCCAGTGGAAGGCCTGGGCGTAGGTGATCAGGTCGGCGGAACCGTCGTGGAACGGCAGGTCGTCGCCGACGCCGCGGACCAACGGCAGGTCCGGCGAGACGGCCTGGAACTGCGCGGCCATCCCGGCGGAGGGCTCGACCGCGACGACGTCCGCACCGCGGGCGGCCAGCAGACGGGTGGCGATGCCGGTGCCGGCGCCGACGTCCAGAACCCGGGCGCCCTTGAGCTCGCGACCCCAGAGCCGCTCCAGCTCGTCGAACAGCCCCTCCGGATAGCCGGGGCGGCCGCGGTCGTACGCGGCGGCCACCGCGCCGAAGCTCCCGGCCAGCTCGCGGAAGTTGCGGACCTCACTGAAGCCGCCCACCTCGCCGGCGTTCTGATCACTCGTCACTTCTCCCCCTCCGTAAGGCGGTTCGCGCCCGATCCGGCCGGACGGCTCAGCGTACGCGCGAGGGGGTGGCCAGGTGCAAGCGGGTAAAAGCGAGGGCCTCGGCCAGATCGGCCTCGCGTTCGGCGGGGGAGGCCGAGCGCCGGGTGTTGACCTCCAGCACCACGTGGCCGGCGAAACCGGTGCGGGCGAGGTGCTCCAGCAGCTCGGCGCAGGGCTGCTTGCCGCGGCCGGGGATCAGGTGCTCGTCCTTGCCGGAACCGCTGCCGTCGGCCAGGTGGACGTGGGCGAGCCGGTCGCCCATCCGCTCGACCATCGCGAAGGTGTCGATCCGGGAGGTGGCGGCGTGCGAGAGGTCGATCGTGAAGTGCCGGTAGTCCTCGTCGGTGACGTCCCAGCCCGGCGCGTACGCGAGCATCTCGCGGTCGCGGTAGCGCCACGGGTACATGTTCTCGACGGCGAAGCGGACGTCCGTCTCGCCCGCCATCCGGTTGATGCCTTCGACGAACTCCTTGGCGTACTGGCGCTGCCAGCGGAACGGCGGGTGGACGACCACCGCGCTCGCGCCCAGCTTCTCGGCCGCCGCCCGGGCCCGGACCAGCTTGGTCCACGGGTCGGTGGTCCACACCCGCTGGGTGATCAACAGGCACGGCGCGTGCACGGCCAGGATGGGCAGCCGGTGGGCGTCGGAGAGCCGGCGCAGGGCGTCGATGTCCTGGCTGACCGGGTCGTTCCAGACCATCACCTCGACCCCGTCGTAGCCGAGCTTGGCGGCCAGCTCGAAGGCCACGGCGGTGCTCGCCGGATACACCGAGGCGGTGGACAGCACCACCTTGGTGTCGGGGATGTGCAGGGCCGGGTGCCGCGGCAGCACCAGCCGGTCGGTGGTGCGCAGCAGCGGTGGGCGGGCGGCGTCGCGCTTGGCGGCCTTGACCGAGCGGACGGACTGGACGGCGGCCTTGGCGGCGCCGGCGGCCCGGGCGGTGCGGGTCTCCTTCGGGACGGGCTTCGCGGCGGCTCTGTTCGGGGTGGTCTTCCCGGTGGCGGGCTGCTGCGCGGTGCGCTTCCGTGCGGTGGCTGTCTTCGCCGTGTTCGCCGGACCCGCCGCGGTCGGCTTCGCGGTCTTCGCCGCTGCCGTCTTCGCGGTGCGCTGGGCGGCCTTGACGGCCTTCGCGGCCTGCTTGGCGGCCTGGGCGGCGGTGGCGCCCGTGACCGCCTTGCCGAGCCGGCGGCGCGGACCGTCCGGCCGCGACTGCCCGCTCCCGGGAGTGCGGCCCTCCTGCGTTCCGTCCTCGCCCGCTGGTTGCACCACGGGAGACAGCGTAAGCGGATCACGCCGCGAACGGGGCGGGATGACCGGCGCAGTGACCATCGGCACGTCGACCCGGCCGGCGGTCGATCGACGGCCGGCGGTCGGCCGGGCTACGGGGTGAGCGCCGGGCGGCGGCGGTCGGCCGGGCTGTCCATGGCGTCCAGGCGGCGCAGGATGATGCCCTCGCGCAGCGCCCACGGACAGACGTCCAGCTCCTGCAGGCCGAACAGGTCCATCGCGGCGTCGGCGACCAGCGCCCCGGCCAGCAGCTGCTTGGCCCGGCCCTCGGAGACGCCGGGGATCCGGGCGCGCTCGGCGACGGTCATCGCGGACAGCCGGGGCAGCCAGGAGGCCAGCCCGCTGCGGGTGAGCCGGCGGTCGGCGTACGGACCCGCGTCGGCGGGGGCCGCGCCCGTCATCCGAGCCAGCTGCTTGAAGGTCTTGGAGGTGGCGACCGCGTGCCGCGGCGGGCCGAGGCGGTTGATCTCGCCGACCACGGCGGCCAGCTCGGCCCGGATGTGTCGTCTCAGCTCGCGCAGCACCTCCGGGTCGGCGATGTCGCCCGGCAGCCAGCGGGCGGTCAGCCGGCCGGCGCCCAGCGGCAGCGAGCAGGCGACGTCCGGCTGTTCGTCCAGGCCGCAGGCGATCTCCAGCGAGCCGCCGCCGATGTCCAGGTTGAGCAGCCGGCCCGAGGACCAGCCGAACCAGCGGCGGACGGCCAGGAAAGTGAGCCGGGCCTCGTCCTGCCCGGAGAGCACGCGCAGCTCGACGCCGGTCTCGGTGGCCACCCGGCGCAGCACCTCCTCGCCGTTGGCCGCCTCGCGCACGGCGGAGGTGGCGAACGGGAGGATGTCGACGACGCCCTTGTCCTCGGCGACCCGCAGCGAGGACGCGACATGGCCGACCAGCCGCTCGACGCCGGCCGCGCTGATCGCACCGTCCGCGTCCAGGAGCTCGGCCAGGCGCAGCTCGGCCTTGTGCGAGTAGGCCGGCAGCGGGGCAGCGCCCGGATGGGCGTCCACCACGAGGAAGTGGACCGTGTTGGAACCTACGTCGAGCACACCGAGTCGCATAACTCTCCACGCTACGCGATGCGGACCCTGGTGAGAGGGGGTGCGACGGTATTCGCGCTGGTCCGGGACCGGGCGGCGGTGCCGACGGCGATCCGGCCGACCGGGTCGTCCGCGCCCGGACCGCCCGGGCGCTCAGTGGCCGCGCGGGCGGGCGGGGTGACGGCAGGGTGGGCGACGGTGACGGCATGGGCGCAGCCTGTTGTGGCGGCCGGCCGTCACAACAGGCCGTCCCACAGCTGCTCCACGATGACGGCCCACCAGTTCTCCGGGTCGGCGAACACCGTGCCGTCCACCTCCGCCAGCGCGCGTTGCAGGGCGTCCACCGCCCCGCCCGCGGCCACCGGGTCGAGCCCGCGCAGAGCGGGCCACCAGCCGGCGAACACCTCCAGGCAGCGGACGAAGGCGCGCAGGCTCTCATTGCAGTGACGGACGGTCGCGCAGTCCGGGTCCACCGCCCGGACTGCGCCGTCCACCGGGCCGAGGGCCAGCAGCGCCCAGCCGTCCGTCCCCAGCACCAACTGCCCGGCGAGCGCCAGGCGCTCCCGCTCGGAGGCCCGGGTGCCGCGCCCGGACTCGGCCAGCTGCGCGGCGAGCGGGGGCAGGACGGTGCCCTGGCGGGTGCCGTCGGCGATCGCCTCCGTGCCCGGGTGGTGCAGCGCGAAGAACCCGGGCACGGCCACCGGGACGCCCACCGCCAGCAGCAGCGCGGCCGCGTCCCCGGGCAGTTCGGCGCGGGCGACGTCCGCCGGCTCGAAGCGCTGGACGCCCGCCGGGCCGAACCGCTCCGCGAGCCGGGCGGCGAGCGCCGTGTCGGACTCGTCGGCCGCCTCGCCCGCCGGGTGTGCCCCGCCCGGTGCGCGGGGGAAGGGCGCCCGGTTGCGGGCCGGACCGTCCGGCGACGCGGGCAGCGCCCGTACGGCGGCGGCCCGGTGGTCGAAGCGCGGGCCGTACGGGAGCTCGAAGTCGATCCGGGCACGGGGCAGTTCGGCGGTCAGCGCGTACGACCAGTAGCCGCCGGGCAGGGCGCTCATCCGCAGGTCGGTCCGGACGGCGAGCACGTCCTCGGCCGCCACACCCTGCTCGCGCAGCCACCACCAGCCGCGCAGCGCCGGGTGCGGCAGGCCCGCCGCGGAGCGCAGGGCCAGCGACCGTTCCTCACCCGTGTCGTCCCGGTAGGTCAGCTCGGCCCGGGCACCCCGGCCGGTCACCGGCGGGAGGGTCGGATCGTAGCCGCCGGCGCCCACGAAGTCCCGGTACAGCCCGACCACTTCGTCCACCGGCACCGAGGGCCACACTGTGAACCGTCCGCTCTCCCGGTCCACCACGGCACAGGCCGCCCCCACCTCCTCGGGCGCCCGCCGCTCCCCCGTCCGCGGGTCGACCACCACCCGGGCGGGCTCCGCCCACACCACCCAGCCGAGCTCGAACTCGTGGGTGCACACCCGCCGCACCGCCCCGGCACCCTGCGGCAGATCCCCGTTGACCCACCGGTGCCCCGCCTCCACCGCCTGCGCCCGCGAAATCACCCGGCCACCCCCGTCCCGTCCACTCCCCGCCGCCCGTCCCGGCCCGACCCGCGACCCTACGCCCGCGCCAAGCACCGGAGGCGCACCCCCCTCATACACGAGAAGTCGGCCCCGCCGACTTCCCACGCGGGCGTCCACATCCCCTGCCGCCCCGCAGCCGGCCCCGGAAGAATGAATATGACGTCCGGTCTACATATTCACGCGCAGACCCAACCCCGCCCGGACCGGATCCGCGTGAGAAGTCGGCCCGGCCGACTTCTCACGCATCACCCCGCTGAATATGTCGGTCGGTCTACATATTTCCGCCGAACCCGAACTCAGCCGCCCCGAATGCGCACAGAAAGTCGGCGGGGCCGACTTCTCGCGCAGGCTCCTTCCACTGCCCCGCATTCCACCGCCCAGAAAAACCACCGCGGCCCGCCGCACAGGAAGTCGGCAGGATCGACGGCCCGTGCGGCTCCCTCCGCTACCGCGCATTCCACCGCTGAGGGGCAGCGTGGCAGGCCACGCAGGAAGTCGGACGGGCCGACTTCCTGCACTGGGGGTCACGGGGTGGGGGTGAGGGGGCGGCCTTCGGGGGTGAGGGCGATGGCCCAGAGGCCGTGGGTGGCGGGATGGAGGGGGGTGGGGGCCCGGCGGGCGAGCTGGTGGTCGAGGTAGGTGACGGTGTCCTGGTGGTTGACGGCGTTCCAGGCGTGCGGGCGGCCGTAGGCGTCGAGGGTGAGGAGTAGCGCCTGGGAGCCGTGGCCGGCGCGGCGGAGGCCCTCGGCGAGGCGGTCGAAGGCCCGGCCGCCGTCGCCCAGGTCCCGGAAGGGGGCGCCGAGTTCGCGTTCGGCGCGGTCCCGGCCGCCGCGTTCGCCGGCGTCGCCGTCGGTGGGGATGCGCGGGGCCGCGCAGGTCGGACGGCCGGTGTAGCACTCGACCGCCGAGAGGGCGATCTCCAGGCTGTTGTTGGCCCGGCCCGGTTCGCGGTAGCCGCCGTCGTTGACGGCCTCCGCCCAGCCGCCGGCCGCCGGGTCGGGGTGACGGACGGGCAGGCCGTCCCCGTCCCGGGGCGCGCGGCGTTCGAGTTCGGCCTGGTGCTGCGGGTCGACCGGCGCGAGCCCGCCCGGCAGGCCGTACGGACGGCTGTCGGCGATGCTGCGCAGCCGGACCGCCGGGTCGTCCGGCCGGGCTCCGCGCCGTGCGCGCAGGGCGAGTTGGAGGGCCATCGCGTGGGCGGTCGCGACCGGGACCGCGCCCCAGGCGAGGGTCTGGTCGGCGAGTCCCGCCGCGTTCTCCCGCCTCCGGGCCTCCACCGGGTGGGTTTCGGGCCGGCCGACCACCGGGGTGGTCCCGACGATCGGTGGTGCGGCCGGGGCCGGCGGCGCGGCGTGGACGGGCGGCGGTCCGACGACCGGGTGCGGTGCCGCACCGGCCGGGGTCCGGGCCACCGGCGCGCCGGGCTGCGGCCCGCCGACGGCCGGCCCACCGCCCGCCCCGACACCACTGCCGAACGGCGCCGCCACGTTCACGGGCCCGCCGGCTGCGCCCGCCAGCGGCCCGGGACCGACGGTGCCGACGGGCCCGGCCGGTCCGGCCGGCTGGTACCCGCCGTACACCGGAGTCCCGAACTGCCCGGGCACTGCGACCGGCCGGACCGGCGGCGGAGCGTCCGGCGCCGGCCCGTACGCCGGGCCGGACGTGGGGCCGGACGCGGGGCCACCGGCGGACGGCGCGGTGACGGGCGCGGTCGGCGCACTCACCGAGTCCGTCCGTACGGTCACCGGCCCACCTCCGCCACCACCACCCGCACCACCCGCACCACCCGCACCGCCACCGCCATGCGCGGAGGCCGCGGGCGCCTGGAGCGGGTAGTCCCCGTCCACCCGGACCGCCGGCCCGCCGCCCTGCCGGACCGGCGCGACCGCGGACGGCACCGACGGCACCGGTGGCGACCAGTCACCGCCCCCGCTCCCCGTCGCCCGGTGCTGCCCCGGCGGGCCCCCGGCAGCGGCGTACCCGCCCCCGGCCCCGCCCGCCGACGCCCCCGCCGACGCCCCGGCCGTCACGTTCGCCGCGACCACCGCGTCCGGCCCACCGACGACCGCCCCCGGATCCGCCACCGCGACCGCGGCCACCGTCACCACGCCCGGCGTCCTCGGGTCCGCCGGCCCGCCGGGCGTCCCACCCGCGCCCAGCCCCCCGGCGCCCGGCCCCTCCGGCCTACCCGGCCCGTCCGCCCCCGGCGTCAGCCCGGCGACCGGCACCCCGCGGACCGCCTTGCCGTTCTCGTCGGTGAGCACCGGCTGCCCGTGCTCGTCGAGCCGGACTGCGAGGTCCGCCACCCCGACCACCGGCTTGCCGTCCGGCCCGGGGACGACCAGCAGCCCGGTGGCGTCGGCCAACGGTGTGCCGTCGGCGCGGAGGATGACCGGCTGCCCGTCCTGGCCGAGGACGGGCGTGCCGTGCTCGTCCACCTTGACCGTCAGCCCGGGCACGCCGACCAGCGGCTTGCCGTCCTTCCCGGCGAGCAGGACCAGTCCGGAGCCGTCCGCCCCGAGCACGCCCGGTTCGCCGAGGGCGGCGGGCAGCCCGGCGGCGAGCGGGTCGAACGCGCCGCCGCGGTACGAGGCGGCGGTGATCCCCGTCCCCTGCGCGGTGCCGAGCTTCAGCAGGGCGACGGCGGCCGGTTCCTTGAGCACGCCGGACAGGGCGTCCTTCATGGCGCGGCCGAGTTCGGCGAGCAGTCCGCCGATCTTCAGCCCGGCGGCCTCGACGGCGACGGCCGCCACGCCCGCCGCGACCTGCTCGGTGGCGGTGTTCCTCAGCTTGGACGCGAAGCCGCCGACGGCCTTCTCCAGTCCGCCGACCACCCCGCTCCGCGCCGGGTCGCCGCCTGCCGCCGCGGCGACCTCGGCAACCTCGGCGGCCGTCTGCTTGACCTTGGCCGCCTGCTCCTCGGCGTGCCGGAGGTCGGCGGCGAGCTGCTGCAGGGTCGCGACGATCTCGGCCTTGCAGGTGTCCACGGCGCGCGCGGCGGTGTCGAAGGCCCCGGCGACCAGCCCGACCGCGCTGTGCGCGTCGTCCAGGTGGCCCTTGCCGCCGGCGCTGAAGCTCTGCCAGTACGTGCCGAAGGCCTCGACCGCGTGGCCGGAGTTGTCGGCGGTGACCCGCCGGACGGACTCGCCGCAGCGGCGGGTGAGCCGATCGGCCTCCTTGCCGAACTCGCGCCAGACCCCGGCGGCCCTGCGCAGGCCCTCCTCGTCGGCCTGCGGCCACTGCTGGCCGGTCCGGGCCAGCACCGGGACCAGTTCCTCGGGCAGTTTCCGGGACACGCGCTTCCCCCTTCGAGCCGGGTCCGTCAGACCGACATGTCCTTGGGGACGGCGGGAGCCGCCCCCGGGGTTGCCCCCGGCGCCGTGGAGTACACCGCGGGCACCACCGGCGAGGCCCCCGGCACCCCTGAAACCGCCGCCGCACCCGGCACCGCCGCACCTGCCGCCCCCGGCACGGCCGTCGCCCCGAACCCGCTCGCCGCCGAGCTGTCCGCGTCGGCCGTCCGCGCGGCCATGGTGTGCAGCCCGGCCCCGACCCCGGTCACCCTCCCGGCCAACCCGCGCAGCCCGCCGACGAGTTCACCGCGCGCCTGCCCGTACACGGCGGCGAAGCCGCTGCCCGGCCGGTCCGTCCCCCAGGGCGCGCCGAGCGCGGCGAGGCCCTGCTCCAGGGCGGTGACGGCTTTCGCCAGCTCGCCGCCGAGCTTCTCGAACTCCCGCCCCTCGCCGTGCAGTTCCCACGGCTTGAGGACGAACTCCCCGCCCGCGCGGCCGGACGCCCCGGTGCTGCCGCCTGCCATCCCCGTACCTCCCCGTCACGGGCCGGTGGCGGCCCGGTAGCGGCCCGTGGCGGACCGGCCGCCATCGTAGGCCCGCCTCCGGACCCGCCCGCAGGGCCCGCCGGAGCTCTTCACCGCGCCTTCACGCCGTTCGGTCCCGCCGCTCCGGCCCCGCTCCGGCCCCGCTCCGGGCCCCCGTCACCGGTCCCGCCGCCGCGATCCCGCCGCCGAAAGCTCTACCCTTGCCGGGTGGCACCAGCAGAAACGTCCAAGAAGAAGTCCAAGGCGAAGCCCGAGGCCGCCCCCGCCCCCGTCGATCTCGCGATGCCGACCCTGCGGCGCGAGATCCCGCGCGACGAGGTCCCGCTCGACTTCCCCCGCGCCTGGGTCGAGTTCGCCGACCCCGCCGACGAGGAGCAGGTCTTCCGCTGCGACCTCACCTGGCTGACCTCCCGCTGGTCCTGCGTCTTCGGCCAGGGCTGCCACGGCATCCGCGAGGGCCGCGGCGAGTCGGACGGCTGCTGCACGCTCGGCGCGCACTACTCGGACGAGGACGACGAGAAGCGCGTCCTGGGGCACGCGGCCCGGCTGACCCCCGAGCTGTGGGAGAACTTCGCCGAGGGCACCGACGCCGAGGGCAGGATCACGTCCGACGGCGGCATCACCATGCTGGACGAGGACGGCGACCGCCAGACCCGCCGGGTCGACGGCGCCTGCATCTTCGTGAACAGCCCGGACTTCGCGGGCGGGGCCGGCTGCGCGCTGCACGCGCTCGCGCTCAAGGAGGGCCGCGAGCCGCTGGAGACCAAGCCGGACGTCTGCTGGCAGCTGCCGGTCCGCCGCACCTACGACTGGATCGACCGCCCCGACGACAGCCGCTACCTCCAGGTCACGATCGGCGAGTACGACCGCCGCGGCTGGGGCCCGGGCGGCCACGACCTGCACTGGTGGTGCACCGGTGCCCCGGCGGCGCACCAGGGCGCGGAGGCGGTGTACGTCAGCTACCGCCCGGAGCTCACCGAGCTGATGGGACGGAAGGGGTACGAGGTGCTGGCCCGGCTGTGCGAGGAGCGGATCGCCACCAAGGGCGACCGCAGGGTGGCCCCGCACCCGGCGGACCCGGTCAGGAAGTCCAAGAAGGACCGACCGGCGAAGGACTGACCGGCCCCACCGGTCGGCACCGGCCCACTCCCCGGCACCGGCCCACTCTCCGGCACCGCCCCGCCCACCGGCACCGCCTACTTGTCGATGTCGCCGACCACGAAGAACATTGACCCCAGGATCGCCACCATGTCCGCGACCAGCGTCCCCGGCAGCAGTTCGGTCAGCACCTGGACGTTGTTGAAGGACGCCGAGCGCAGCTTGAGCCGCCACGGCGTCTTGTCGCCGCGCGAGACCAGGTAGTAGCCGTTGATCCCGAGCGGGTTCTCGGTCCACGCGTAGGTGCTGCCCTCGGGCGCCTTGAGCACCTTGGGCAGCCGCTGGTTGACCGGGCCGGGCGGCAGCGTGGCGAGCTTGTCGAGGCAGGCGTCGGCGAGGTCCAGCGAGTTGAGGGTCTGCTCCAGCAGGCACTCGAAGCGGGCCAGGCAGTCGCCCTCCTCGCGGGTGACCACGGTGAGCACCTGTCGCAGTTCCTCGGAGCCGTACGCGAGGTACGGCTCGTCGCGGCGCAGGTCGAGGTCGAGGCCGCTGGCCCGGGCGATCGGGCCGCTGACGCCGTACGCCTCGGCCTGTGCCCGGGTGAGGATGCCGACGCCGGCGGTGCGGGCGCGGAAGATCTCGTTGCCGAGGACGAGGTCCTCGAAGACCGGCAGCTGCGAGCGCACGGTGGCGACGGCGGTGCGGACCCGGCCGAGCCAGCCGGCCGGCAGGTCCTCCTTGAGGCCGCCGACCCGGTTGAACATGTAGTGCATCCGGCCGCCGGAGGCCTCCTCCAGCACGTGCTGGAGGTCCTCGCGGCCGTTGAAGGCGTGGAAGACCGGGGTGATCCCGCCGAGTTCCAGCGGGTACGAGCCGAGGAACATCAGGTGGTTGAGCACCCGGTTGAGCTCGGCGAGCAGGGTGCGGATCCACACCGCCCGCTCGGGGACCTCCATGCCGAGCATCCGCTCGACGGCCATGACGACGCCGAGCTCGTTGGAGAAGGCGGAGAGCCAGTCGTGCCGGTTGGCCAGCATGATGATCTGCCGGTAGTCCCGGGCCTCGAACAGCTTCTCGGCGCCCCGGTGCATGTAGCCGATCACCGGCTCGGCGCTCACGATGCGCTCGCCGTCGAGCAGCATCCGAAGCCGCAGCACGCCGTGGGTGGCCGGGTGCTGCGGGCCGATGTTGAGCACCATGTCGGTGGTGCCCGCCGCGCCGGTGAAGTTCTCGGCTCCCGCCCCGATGCCGACCGTGGTCTCCCTCATGCCCCCAGAGTCTGCCATCCCGGCAGGGGCGCCAGGCTCTCAGGTTCCGACATCCGGACGGCCTGTACCAGCCACCCGAACCCGCCCAGCCCGCCCGGGTCGGTCAGTTCGGCCCCCTCCCCCGCCCCGCTCAGCGCCCGCAGGTAGCCGGCCGGGTCGCTGGTGGCCAGCGTGAGCGCCGGGCGCCCGCCGCTCACGCCGAGCGCGCGCAGGGCCTCCCGCTGGGTTGTCCACAGGCTGTGGAGAGCGGGCGCGGCGACGGCGTCCAGCGCGACGTGCGCGGTGACGTCGCAGGAGCCGTCCGGCACCGGGGCCACCTCCCGGCCGTCGCGGAAGCCGGCGTACGTGCCGAACGGCGGCCGCCGCCCGGCGGTGTGCCCGTAGTCGACGGCGACGGCCAGGCCGCGCTCCAGCCCGGCCACGGCCCGGGCCCAGGCGGCGTCCCGGGGGCCGCCGAACTCCACCACCTCGCCGGGCTCCGCGACCGGCCACCAGCGGGCGGCCCAGGCCGCGTCGGCCTCCGACACCGGCTCGCCGAGCCGCTGCTCCCCGGTCGCGGTGTCCACCTCGACGTAGCGCAGCACCCCGTCCTCGTCGACCTCGCCGGCGTCCAGCGGGACGTTGTCCAGCCACTCGTTGGCGAACAGCAGCCCGGCCACTCCGCGCGGCGGCTCGTCCGTCCACAGGGCTGTGGACGGCAGTCCGGCCGGGCGGTCGGCGATCTCCACGCCGTACGGGCGCAGCCGCGCCAGCACCTTCGCGGGCAGCTCGGCCAGGACTCCGGTGAGCAGTTCGCCCCGCCCGGCCCCCAGGTCGACCAGGGCCAGCTCCTCCGGACGACCGAGGGCCGCGTCAACCTCCAGCAGCAGCCGGGCCACCGCACGGGCGAACCTCGGCGAGGCGTGCACGGAGGTGCGGAAGTGCCCGGCGGGACCCTCCGGCCTGCGGTAGAAGCCCCGCCCGGGGTCGTACAGGGCCTGTTCCATGGCGGGCGCCCACCGCATCCAAGTCATGGGGTGGGACGCTACCCGGCGCCGGACCGCCCCTCCCCATCGGATCAGGTGCTTCTCCGACCTACGGAGTAGGACGGATCGCCCTACCGGCGGACCTGGGCACGCCGGGCGACTGCCTACGCTGGACACGTGCATCGACTCAACGCCTGGCTCCGCCGTCACCCCATGGTGGTCGACGCCGCCTGGGCGTCGATGGTGCTGTTCTTCGGCCTGCTGCCGAACGACGCCTCCCTCGACGAGGGCTGGCGCTTCGACGCCTCGATCCTGGTCGCGGTGCTGCTGCCGCTGCTGATGGTCTTCCGGCGGCGCTACCCCGACCTCACGGTGGCCGCCGCCGCGGGCATCGGTGTCGGCCAGGTGGTCGCGAACGTGTCGCCGGGCGGCTCCTCGATCGCCTACCTGGTCTTCGCCTACACCGGCGCCGCCTTCGGCCAGAAGTGGACCTCCCGGCTGGCCCTGGTGGCCGGCCTGGCCGCCGGGCCGCTGGTGTTCTGGCAGATGAAGCCGGTGAAGACGGTCTTCGACCGGGCGGGCGACGCGCACACCCGCCCGTACACCTTCGGCGAGGCGGCGCTGATCACGCTGCTGATGAGCACGCCGTTCATCCTCTGCTGGGCCTGGGGCCGGCTGACCAGGGTGCGCCGCGCCTACCTGACCGAGCTGGAGGACCGCGCCGCCCGGCTGGAGCGCGAGCGGGACGCCCAGTCCAAGGTGGCGGTCGCCGCCGAGCGGGCCCGGATCGCCCGCGAACTGCACGACGTGGTCGCGCACAACGTCTCGGTGATGATCGTCCAGGCCGACGGCGCAGCGTACGTCCTGGACAACTCCCCGCAGCAGGCGAAGGAGGCGCTCGGCACGATCGCCTCCACCGGCCGCCAGGCGCTGGTCGAGATGCGCCGCCTGCTGGGCGTGCTGCGCACGTCCGACACCAAGGCCGAGGAGTACGTGCCGCAGCCGGGCGTCGAGGAGCTGCCGGAGCTGCTGGAGCAGGTCCGCACGGCCGGACTCGACGTGGACTACGCCACCTCCGGGCAGCCGCGCGAGCTGCCGCGCGGCGTCGAGCTGACCGTCTACCGGATCGTCCAGGAGGCGCTCACCAACGTCCGCAAGCACGGCGGCCCCGATGTCCACGCCCGGGTCGCGGTCGACTTCGGCGAGCGCGAGCTGGCCGTCCTGGTGGAGGACGACGGGCGTGGCAGCACCGACGAGCAGCTGGTCGCCGGCGGCGTGGACGGTCTCGGCCACGGCCTGATCGGCATGCGCGAGCGCGTCGGCATGGTCAGCGGCAGCCTCGACGTGGGCCCCCGCCCCGGCGGCGGCTTCCGGATCCGCGCCGTCCTGCCGCTCAGGACGGTCCACTAGCCCCGCCCCCAGCCCCGCCCCCAGCCCCCCGTCCAGTCCTCACCCCCGTCCGCCGTCCATCCCCCCAAGGAGTCCCACCTTGACCATCCGCGTGATGCTCGTCGACGACCAGGAACTGCTGCGCACCGGCTTCCGGATGATCCTCCAGTCGCAGGGCGACATCGAGATCGCCGCCGAGGCGGGCGACGGCGCGCAGGCCCTGGAGCAGCTGCGGCGCACCGAGGTGGACGTGATCCTTATGGACGTCCGCATGCCGCGGCTGGACGGCGTGCAGGCGACCCGCCGGATCTGCCTGGCCGAGGACGGCAGCCCGCTGCCGAACGCCCCGCACGTGCTCATCCTCACCACTTTCGACCTGGACGAGTACGCCTTCGCCGCGCTCAAGGCCGGCGCCAGCGGCTTCCTGCTCAAGGACGTCCCGCCGACCGAGCTGGTGGCCGCGATCCGCGCGGTGCACGGCGGGGACGCGGTGGTCGCCCCGACCACCACCCGCCGGATGATCGACCGCTTCGCCGAGGTGCTGCCCACTCCGCAGAGCGCGCCCGGCTCTGACGTCCTCGGCCCGCTGACCGAGCGCGAGCGGGAGGTGTTCCTGCTGGTCGCCCAGGGGCTGTCGAACGGCGAGATCGCGGCCCGGCTGGTGCTCTCCGAGGCGACCGTGAAGACCCATGTCGGCCGGATCCTGGCCAAGCTGGGCCTGCGCGACCGGGTCCAGGCCGTGGTGCTGGCGTACGAGGCCGGGCTGATCCGGGCCGGGGCCACCGACTGAGCCGCCGGGCGTATCCGCTCCGGCGTTCGGGCGCGCCCGTAGACTGGGGCGGTACGTCCGGTACCCGTCGAGTGGACTGGAACGGTCATTCAGGACAAGGCAGGACAAGGGTGGACGTGAATCCGTCCGGCTTCGCCGACTCCGGCGAGTTCGCCCCGCTCGCCGACGGTCTCGGCGACCAGGTCTTCGGTGCTCCCGGCGACCCCGGCAACCGCCCGGCCCGGCTGGCCGTCGGCGTGGTCGGCACCGGCCGGGTCGGGCCCGCGCTGGGCGCGGCGCTGCAGCTCGCCGGGCACACCGTGGTCGCCGCCTCCGGGGTGTCCGCCACCTCCCGCCGCCGCGCCGAGGCGCTGCTGCCGGGCGTGCGGATCGTCACCCCGCCACAGGTGCTGGCCGCCGCCGACCTGGTGCTGCTGACCGTGCCGGACGACGCGCTGGCCGACCTGGTGACCGGGCTGGCCGCCACTGGCGCGGTCCGCCCCGGACAGCTGCTCGTGCACACCTCCGGCGCGCACGGCGTCGCCGTCCTGGAACCCGCCACCCGGGCCGGGGCGCTGCCGCTGGCCCTGCACCCGGCGATGACCTTCAGCGGCACCTCGGTGGACCTGGCCCGGCTGGCCGGCTGCCCGTTCGGCGTGACCGCCCCCGAGGAGCTGCGGCCGGTCGCCGAGGCGCTGGTGGTGGAGATGGGCGGCGAGCCCGAGTGGGTGCCCGAGGAGGTCCGCCCGCTCTACCACACCGCCCTCGCCCACGGTGCGAACCACCTGGTCACCCTGGTCGCGCAGGCGATGGACCTGCTGCGCACGGCCGGTGTCGCCGAGCCCGGCCGGATGCTCGGCCCGCTGCTCGGCGCCGCCCTGGACAACAGCCTGCGCTCCGGCGACGCGGCCCTCACCGGCCCGGTCGCCCGGGGCGACTCGGGCACCGTGCGGCGCCACCTGGCGCAGCTCAGTACGGTGTCCCCGGACATCCCGGCGGCCTACCGTGCGATGGCCCGCGCCACCGCGCAGCGGGCGCTCGCCAACGGGACGATCGACGAAACGTCGGCGGCGGCGCTGCTGGACGTACTGAACGAGGAGAAGCGCTAGATGGCACGCGGTAAGCAGTCGAACAAGCCCCAGCGGACGCCCAAGGTCCACCGGGCCGTCGTGACCCGCACCGTGGACGAATTCGAGGCCGCGTTCTGGCCGGACGAGCAGCCGGTGGACAACGCCGTCGTGATGACCATGGGCGCGCTGCACGAGGGCCACGCCGCGCTGATCCGGGCCGCCCGCAAGCAGGTCGGCCGGGATGGCCGGGTCGCGGTGACGGTCTTCGTCAACCCGCTGCAGTTCGGCGCCGGCGAGGACCTGGAGCGCTACCCGCGCAGCCTCGACGAGGACGTGCGGCTGGCCGAGGAGAACGGCGCCGACGTGGTCTTCGCGCCGTCCGTCGAGGAGGTCTACCCGAACGGCGAGCCGCAGGTGCGCTTGGCGGCCGGCCCGATGGGCGAGCGCTACGAGGGCGCCACCCGGCCCGGCCACTTCGACGGCGTGCTGACCGTGGTCGCCAAGCTGCTGCACATCACCGACCCGGACTTCGCCCTCTTCGGCGAGAAGGACGCCCAGCAGCTGGCGATCATCCGGCGGATGGTCGCCGACCTGGACTTCGACGTGGAGATCGTCGGCGTGCCGACCGTCCGCGAGGAGGACGGCCTGGCGCGGTCCTCCCGCAACCGCTACCTCTCGGAGCAGGAGCGCGCGCAGGCGCTCGCCCTGTCCAAGGCCCTGTTCGCCGGCCGGGACGCCGCCGCACAGGGCCCGAAGGCCGTCCGCGAGGCCGCCTCGGCCGCCCTGGACGGCGCCGAGGGCATCACCCTGGACTACCTCGCCCTGATCGACCCGCACGACTTCTCGGAGGCGGCGGACGACTTCCAGGGCGAGGCGGTGCTGGCCGTCGCCGCGAAGGTGGGCGCGACCCGCCTGATCGACAACGTCCACATCGTCGTCCGCTGAGCCGCTGAACCGCTGAACCACCGGCACCACCCCCCTTCCGGCATGCACTCACAGGAGGCGTGACCCGCAATGCTCCGCACCATGCTCAAGTCCAAGATCCACCGGGCCACCGTGACCCAGGCCGACCTGCACTACGTGGGATCCGTCACGGTGGACGAGGACCTGCTCGACGCCGCCGACCTGCTCCCCGGCGAGCTGGTCCACATCGTCGACATCAACAACGGCGCCCGGCTGGAGACGTACACGATCGCCGGCCCGCGCGGCTCCGGCGTGATCGGCATCAACGGCGCCGCCGCCCGTCTGGTCCACCCGGGCGACCTGGTCATCCTCATCGCCTACGGGCAGATGGACACGGCCGAGGCCAAGGGCTACGAGCCGAAGGTCGTCTTCGTGGACGAGCGGAACCGGATCACCGGCCTGGGCGGGGACCCGGCCGAAGCCCAGGAGGGCACCGGACTGCTGCGCGGCGACGCGGCGTACGGTGGCGGCAACGGCGCGGCCGACGCCGCCTCGCGCTGAAGGAGCCACCCACCGATGTCCACGCACCGCCTCACCGCCCCGGCCCCCGGCTGGACCGCCACCACCGACGTGGTCGTGGTCGGTTCCGGGGTCGCCGGCCTCACCGTCGCGCTCAACGTCCGCAAGGCCGGCCTGCGGGCCATGGTGGTCACCAAGGCCGTGCTGGACGAGGGCTCCACCCGCTGGGCCCAGGGCGGCGTCGCGGCCGCCCTGGGCGAGGGGGACACCCCCGAACAGCACCTGGACGACACCCTGGTGGCCGGCGCCGGCGTCTGTGACGAGGAGGCCGTCCGCACCCTGGTCACCGAGGGCCCGGACGCCGTCCGCCGGCTGATCGCCACCGGCGCCCTGTTCGACCGGGGCCAGGACGGCGAGATCCTGCTGACCCGCGAGGGCGGCCACCACCGCCGCCGGATCGTCCACGCGGGCGGGGACGCGACCGGCGCCGAGATATCGCGCGCCCTGGTCGCCGCCGTCCGCACCGACCCGGACATCGAGCTGATCGAGCACGCGCTCGTCCTCGACCTGCTGACCGACGCGGCGGGCCACGCCGCCGGACTGACCCTGCACGTGATGGGCGAGGGCCAGCGCGACGGCGTCGGCGCCGTCCGGGCCCGCGCGGTGGTGCTCGCCACCGGCGGCATGGGCCAGGTCTTCTCCGCCACCACCAACCCGGCGGTCTCCACCGGCGACGGCGTGGCACTGGCCCTGCGGGCCGGCGCCGCCGTCACCGACCTGGAGTTCGTCCAGTTCCACCCCACCGTGCTCTGGCTCGGTCCGGAGGCCGAGGGCCAGCAACCGCTGGTCTCCGAGGCGGTCCGCGGCGAGGGCGCCCACCTGGTGGACGCGGACGGCGTCCGCTTCATGGTCGGACAGCACGAGCTGGCCGAGCTGGCCCCGCGCGACATCGTCGCCAAGGCGATCACCCGGCGCATGCAGGAGCAGGGCGCCCAGCACATGTTCCTGGACGGGCGGCACTTCGGCGCCGAGATGTGGGAGCAGCGCTTCCCGACCATCCTCGCCTTCTGCCGCGCCAACGGCATCGACCCGGTCACCGAGCCGATCCCGATCGCCCCGGCCGCGCACTTCGCCTCCGGCGGCGTCCGCACCGACCGGCACGGCCGCACCACCGTCCCCGGCCTGTACGCGTGCGGCGAGGTCGCCTGCACCGGCGTGCACGGCGCCAACCGGCTGGCGTCCAACTCGCTGCTGGAGGGTCTGGTCTTCGCCGAGCGGATCGCCGCCGATCTGGCCGGCCGCGACCGGTCCGGCGAGCTGCCCGAGCGCGTGGTGGACGTCGCCGCCGCGCGCACCGCGCAGCCCGTCCCGCTGCCCCCGTCCGAGGCGCGCGCCGAGATCCAGCGGCTGATGTCGCGCGGCGCGGGCATCCTGCGCTCCGCCGCGTCGATGGCCGACACCGCCGCCGGGCTCGCACTCCTCGCCGAACAGGCCTACGCCCACGTCGCCGAGGAGAAGCCGGCCGACCCCCGGGTGGAGACCTGGGAGGCCGCCAACCTGCTGCTGGTCGCCACCGCCCTGGTCGCGGCCGCCGCGCAGCGCGAGGAGACCCGCGGCTGCCACTGGCGCGAGGACTTCCCCGAGCGCGACGACGCCCACTGGCGGCGCCACCTGATCACCACCCTCGCCGCCACCGGCGGTCCCGTCAGCACCCCTGAGGAGCAGTAGAACCATGACCCACTCCCACGAGGAACTCCCCCTGGCCGACCAGGGCGGCTGCGGCGACGGCTGCGCCTGTGGCGACGGCGAGGGCTACGAGACCGGTCTCGACCCGCAGCTGGCCGAGCTCCTGGAGCAGGTCGGGCTGGACCCGGTCGAGGTCGAGGACATCGCCACCCTGGCGCTGGCCGAGGACCTGGCCGGCGGCGAGGACGTCACCTCGGTGGCGACCGTGCCCGCCGATGCCGTCGCCACCGCCGACTTCACCGCCCGCCAGGCCGGCGTGGTGGCCGGCCTGCGGGTCGCCGAGGCGGTCGTCTCGCTGGTCTGCGAGGAGGAGTTCGAGGTCGAGCGGCACGTCGAGGACGGCGACCGGGTCGAGGCCGGCCAGGTGCTGCTCTCGGTGCGCTCGCGCACCCGTGACCTGCTGACCGCCGAGCGCAGCGCGCTCAACCTGCTCTGCCACCTGTCGGGCATCGCCACCGCGACCCGCGCCTGGGCGGACGCCCTGGAGGGCACCGGCGCGGTGGTCCGGGACACGCGCAAGACCACTCCGGGCCTGCGCGCGCTGGAGAAGTTCGCGGTGCGCTGCGGCGGCGGCGCCAACCACCGGATGGCGCTCTCGGACGCCGCGCTGGTGAAGGACAACCACGTGGTCGCGGCCGGCGGCGTGGCCGAGGCCTTCCGGGCCGTCCGGGCCGCGTACCCGGAGCTGCCGGTCGAGGTCGAGGTGGACACCCTGGAGCAGATCACGCCGGTGCTGGAGGCCGGGGCCGACCTGATCCTGCTGGACAACTTCACCGTCGGGCAGCTGAAGGAGGCCGTCGCGCTGGTGGCCGGCCGGGCGAAGCTGGAAGCCTCCGGCGGACTGACCCTGGCCAGCGCGCGCGAGGTCGCCCAGACTGGTGTCGACTACCTGGCCGTGGGCGCGCTCACCCACTCCTCGCCGATCCTGGACATCGGCCTGGACCTGCGCGCCTGACCGTCCGGACCCGCGCAGCCCCGTCCCGACTCGCAGAAAGCGGCCCATGCTCCTCACCATCGACGTCGGCAACACCCAGACCACGCTCGGCCTGTTCGACGGCGAGGACGTGGTGGAACACTGGCGGATCTCCACCGATCCGCGCCGCACGGCGGATGAACTGGCGGTGCTGCTGCAGGGGTTGATGGGCAACCACACCGCGGTCAAGGAGGCCGCGGTGGAGGGCCTGGCGATCTGCTCGTCCGTCCCCACCGTGCTCCACGAGCTCCGCGAGGTGACCCGCCGCTACTACGGCGACGTCCCCGCGGTGATCGTGGAGCCCGGCGTGAAGACCGGGGTGCACGTCCTGATGGACAACCCCAAGGAGGTCGGCGCCGACCGGATCGTCAACGCGCTGGCCGCCAACCACCTGTACGGCGGCCCGTGCATCGTGGTCGACTTCGGCACCGCGACCACCTTCGACGCCGTCAACGCGCGCGGCGACTACGTCGGCGGCGCGATCGCCCCCGGCATCGAGATCTCGGTCGAGGCGCTCGGCGTCCGCGGCGCCCAGCTGCGCAAGATCGAGCTGGCCCGCCCGCGCAACGTGATCGGCAAGAACACCGTCGAGGGCATGCAGTCCGGAATCCTCTACGGTTTCGCCGGGCAGGTCGACGGCCTGGTCGAGCGGATGGCCCGGGAGCTCTCCAAGGACCCGGACGACGTCCAGGTGATCGCCACCGGCGGTCTCGCCTCCCTGGTCCTCGGCGAGGCCGCCACCATCGACGTGCACGAGCCCTGGCTGACCCTGATCGGCCTGCGCCTGGTGTACGAGCGCAACCGCCCCGCGAGCTGAGCGGCGCTCAGCGGCCGGGGGTCGGGAGGCCCGGCAGGGCCGACGCGGCCCCCGCCACCGCGCCGGAGGGCAGCAGGGTGGTCAGGCCGGTCGACGCGGGCGTCGGGACGGTGAGCCGAGTCGCTCCCGGCTGCGGGTCCTTCGGGATGGCCGCCACGACCTTCTTCCAGCGCGGGTCCTTCACCACCGCGGCGAGCCCGTCCGGCGTCAGCGGCGGGTCGGTACGGGTGATCGGCGTGCCCTGGTCCAGCGGCTTGCGGTTCCACTCCTGGAGCAGGATCTCGTAGCCGGTCCCGGTCAACGTGGCGGACCAGGTCTTGGAGCCGGCCGGCTCGCCGGGGCGCGTCCCCGCCTGATAGAGGGTCAGGTGCTCGCCGCCCGGGAGGTCGGTCTCGCTGCAGGCGTCGCCTGGAAGCGGGCCCAGGCAGCCGGGCTCGACGCCGTTGCGCATGATCCAGAACAGGTACTGGACCGGGCCGTTCCCGTCGTCCAGCACCAGCCGCAGCTGCGGGATGTCGCTCTCGGTCCCCCGCGCCTCGCCCACCTGCACCGTCCCCGGCGGGAGCAGTTCGGTGAGCATCCGCTGGAACTCCGGGCCGGAGACCGGCGGGCCCACCGCCGCACCGGAGGAGGCCGAGCCGGCGGACGCCGGGCCGCTCGGCACGGGGCCGGGCCCGGGCAGCAGGCTGCCGATCCCGGCCGTACCCACCCCGACCAGGGCCAGCGCGGCGACGCCCGCCACGGTGCCGATCCGCCGCCTGCGGCGCAGCCGGCGCCCGTACGACCAGCCGGTGTCGACCAGCCGGGTGGCCTCGGCGTCGTAGGACCCGCCAGCCCGGCCGAGGGCCTCGGTGAAGGACTGTTCGAACCGCTCGTCGGGCCCGTCGTGCTCAGCGGACATGCTGAACCAACCTCTCTACCAATCGAGTTGACGTGAGTAGTGCGGAGATGCCGCCGTGCCGTGCCGGCCGGCTCAGCGCTCGGCCAGCTCGTCGAGGCTGCCGCCGAGCAACGTGCGGATCCGGCCGAGCGCCCGGAAGGACTGGGTCCGGACGGCCCCCGGGGTGAGCTGGAGGATCGCCGCGGTCTCCTCGACGCTGCGGTCCTCCCAGTAGCGCAGGACCAGCACCGCGCGGTCGCGCGGCGCGAGCCGGCCGAGCGCCTCCACCAGGGCCAGCCGCAGTTCCGGGTCGCCCCGCGGGGCCTCGCCGTCCGGCACCGCGTCGACCGGCCGCTCGCCGCTGGAGCGGCGGCCGCGGTGCGAGAGGAAGACCCGCACCAGCACGGTGTGCGCGTACCCGGCCGGGTTGTCGATCCGGCGCTTGGCCCCGAACGGGAAGGTGCGGTGCCACTGGACGTAGATCCGCCCGAACGCCTCCTGCACCAGGTCCTCGGCGAGGTGGGTGTCCCCGCCGGCGAGCAGGCAGGCCGACCGGTAGAGCGGTCTGGCGCGGGCGGCCGCGAAGGCCTGGAAGTCCTCGTCCCGCCGCCCGCCCCGGGACGCCTTCCCCTGACCGTCCGGTTGCATCCTGCCCGGCCCCCTCGCTCGTTCTCCCCTGACACCTGGATGACCAGCTGGCCCCCGGATGGCGTTACAGGTAGCGGCGAAAGGTTTTTTCACCAGGCCGAACATGGGTGGTTCGGCGCGACGTTACCGACAAATCGGATATTCCTCACGTAGTGTCAGTCCATGCCTACGCCACACGGATCGCGCGGCGGTATGGCCTTCAGCGCCGACGAAGTCCGCGTGTTGCGCCGAGCCCTCGCCCAAGCCCTGCACCCCGCCGTCCCCGTCCACCTCCGGCCCGACCGGCCGGCCCTCGCCGGGCCGGGCGCCGAACTCTGGGCGGAGGACGTCCAGGACGCCCTGCGCCTGACCGAGGCGATCGACGAGGCCGTCCAGGAGGGCGGCCGACTGCGCGCCTTCCTGCTCGCCGACCTCGGACGCTACCGCTCCGCCCTGCCCGGCAGCGCCCCCGGCTACCTGGAACGGCTGGAGGACGCGGTGTCCGACGGGTACCTGCCCGGGCCCGAGGACCTCACCGCGCTGCGCGGGCTGAGCCGCCAGCCCTGCGGCCAGGGCGAGCGGGCCCGCCGCTCCCGGCTGGCCGGGCGCTGCCACGCGCTGGCCGAGGCCGCCGTCCGCGAACGGCTCGCCCTCCACACCGGGCAGCCCCGCCACCTGGTGGCCGTACCGAGCCCCGCCGCACCGCCGCACAGTCACCCCACCCCCGTAGGAGGACGGACCACCATGAGCAGCACCGAGTCCCGCCCGGAGCAGCCCGCCGCCGCGAAGACCCCGACCCGTCCGCACCGGATGCCCACCCCCGCCGAGCTGTTCGGCCGCCGCCCCAAGCCCCCGGCCCGGCCCGTCCCGCCCGCCGACCTGTCCCCCGAGGAGACCGAGGACGTCGAACTCGCCACCGGCACCGGCTGAACCGGCCCATCCGCCGAACGGAGGGGAGACCGCCACCGCGGTCTCCCCTCCGTTCGTGCGCCGGCCCTCCGCCGGCACGCCTGTCCACCACCCGCACACCGGTCCATGTGTCGACAATGCCGTGATCCCGCCGGCCGCCGTCGATCACGTCTTCATAACCTTCACCCCGATGACCAGGCCGTTCGATCCCGTCCTGGGCGAATTGGCCACTGATCAACCGGGTTGACGACCGTTCAACAATCCCTAGGGTGCGGAGCCTCACCACTCCAACCGCGGGGGATTCACATGCTTTCGACTCGCACGCGCCGGATCCTCGGCGCGGGCACGGCCACGATCGTGGCCGCCCTTGCCGCCGGCACCGCGGCCGTCCCCGCGCACGCCGCCGGCACCCAGCTCCGGATCTTCCCGACCGGCACCATCCAGATCTCGACCCAGCCGGCCCCTCAGCCCCAGTTCGGCGAGAACATCCACCTGCGGATCGGCCGGACCGGCACCGAGGTCGTGACCGGCGCCAAACTCGCGTTCGACACCACCGGCATCGACGGGCTGGCCACGCTCAGCGTCCCGGGCTGCGCCACCGCGGGCAAGGTGATCACCTGCGACATCTGGCGCCTCGACCTGGAGAACATCAACATCACCAGCCACCCGTGGCTGAGCGCCGTCGTGGGCGTCCGCCCCGGTTCCACCGGCACCGTCCACGCCACCCTCAGCGCCTCCGGCGCCGAGACCGCCGAGGCCGACATCCAGGTGGAGATCGGCGGTGCCGGCTTCCGCACCAAGGAGCCCTCGGAGCAGCGTGACGTCAAGGTCGGCAGCACGCTCCCGTCGACTCTCGCCTTCGCCAACCACGGCGAGGTCGCGGCCCGGCGGGCGGTCGTCGAGATCTACCTGACCCCGGGCCTCGACGTGGCCACCTGGCCCTCCAACTGCGAGTACGCGAAGGACAAGGGCGACTGGGCGGGCCACGGCTTCGGTTCCCCGATGCCCACCGTGCACGGCATCTGCACCATCGACGGCGAGATCGCCCCCGGCCAGGCCGTCAAGCTGAACGGCCTCGACCTCACCGTGGGCGCGGACGCCCGCTACGCCTTCGCCGACTACGCCGTCTTCCCCGCCGAGGGAGCGAGCGGCAGCAGCGCCGCGGACCTGCGCCGGCGGATGTCGTTCCAGCGCGGCACCGGCGCTCCCGCCGTCCTGGTGCCGACCTCCGGCGAGGGGATCCCGGACGGCCTCGACATGAACGCCTACTCCACCGAGCAGGAGGTCCTCGCCGACAACGGCGCCGACTTCGCGGTGAACGGCTCCTGGGCACCGGACGGCTCCGGCACCACCGGCACCTTCACCCTCGGCGCCGTCAGCGGCGGCCCGGCCTCGATCATGGACCGCAGCGGCGGCGAGAGCGCACCCGAACTCCAGGTGCAGTTCCCGGAGGGGGTCACCGTCACCGGCCTGCCGTCGACCTGCCAGCCGTACGACTACGTCCTCGGCCAGAAGTCCGACAAGCCGCTCAACAAGTTCAACTGCGAGGGGCTGGGCGGGTTCTTCATCCCGGCCGGCGCCACCAACTCCCACAAGCTGACCCTCTCGGTCCCCGCGGGCACCGACGAGCTCACCGCGACGGTCTCGCTGCAGAACATGGCGAGCTCCTACGAGCCGGGCCACCCCAGCGCCGTCATGAGCTGGGACCGCAACCCCGCCAACGACCTGCTGAAGGTCTCCCTGCGGGCCACCCCGGCCACCACCCCCGGCACCGGCGGCACCCCCGCCCCGACCCCGACCGGGACGCCCACCACCGCGCCCGTCACCGACCCCTCCCCCGCGCCGACCACCGCGGTCGTCCCGGCCGGCCTCAGCGACAAGGACTCCGCGAGCCCCGCCCGGGAGACCGGCACGGGCACCGGCGGCACCGGCACCGGCGGCTCCGGGAGCGTCCGGACCTCCGACGGCCCGCTGGCCGCCACCGGCAGCTCCGCCGCCCTGCCGCTGGCCGCGACGAGCGCCGCCGCCGTGGTGCTCGGCGCCGCCGGTCTGGTCACCGCCCGCCGGCTCCGGGCCCGCCGCAACGGCTGACCCGACCGGTCCGTTCCCCGGGGGAGGCCGCCGTCACGGCCTCCCCCGCGGGAATCCCGGCGCGGAGCACCGTGTGTGGCTGGCTACCCTTGTGGGGTGAGCGATCAGAGCCTTGTTCCCGCGACCGACGACCTTCCCGAGCAGATGCGCGTCCGGCGCGAGAAGCTGGACCGGCTCCGGGCGGCCGGCGTCGACCCGTACCCGGTCGGATTCCCCCGCACCACCACCATCGCGGACCTGCGTGCCAAGCACCCGGACCTGGAGCCGGACACCGCGACCGGCGAACGGGCCGGTGTCACCGGCCGCGTGATCCTTTCCCGCACCGGCGGCAAGCTCTGCTTCGCCACCCTGCGGGACGGCACCGGCGACCTCCAGGTGATGTTCTCGCTGGACAAGCTGGGCCCGGAGCGGCTGGCGGCCTGGAAGACCGACATCGACCTCGGCGACCAGGTCGGCGTCGAGGGCGAGGTGATCACCTCCAAGCGCGGCGAGCTGTCCGTGATGGTGGACCGCTGGGAGCTCACCGCCAAGTGCCTGCGCCCGCTGCCGGACAAGCACAAGGGCCTGACCGACCCGGAGGCCCGGGTCCGCCAGCGCTACGTGGACCTGATCGTCAACCCCGAGGCCCGCGAGATCCTGCACCTGCGCAGCAAGGTCGTCCGCTCGATCCGCCGCACCTACGAGGACCGCGGCTACATCGAGGTCGAGACCCCGATGCTGCAGCCGGTGCACGGCGGCGCCAACGCCCGTCCGTTCAAGACGCACATCAACGCGTACGACATCGACCTCTACATGCGCATCGCCCCCGAGCTGTACCTCAAGCGGCTCGTGGTCGGCGGCGCCGAGAAGGTCTTCGAGATCAACCGCAACTTCCGCAACGAGGGCGCGGACTCCACCCACAACCCGGAGTTCACCTCGCTGGAGTCGTACGAGGCGTACGGCGACTACGACACCCAGGCCGAGCTGATCCGCGAGACGATCGTCAACGCGGCCCGGGACGCACTGGGCACCACGGTCATCAAGGGCGTGGACGCGCACGGCGTCGAGCACGAGATCGACCTGGCCGAGCCGTGGGAGGAGGTCGCGGTCTACCCGGGCATCTCCGCCCACCTGGGCGTGCAGGTCACCCCGGAGACCGGCGTCGAGGAGCTGCGCAAGCTGGCCACCGAGCACGGCATCCCGTTCGAGAAGGACTGGGGCCACGGCCAGATCGTGCTGGAGATGGTCGAGCGCCTGCTGGAGGAGAACGCCGTCCGGCCGACCTTCATCAAGGACTACCCGACCGAGGTCTCCCCGCTGACCCGCCAGCACCGCTCGCAGCCCGGCGTGGCCGAGAAGTGGGACCTGGTGATCTTCGGGACCGAGATCGGCACCGCCTACTCCGAGCTGGTCGACCCGGTCGAGCAGCGCGCCCGCCTCACCGCCCAGTCGCTGCTGGCGGCCGGCGGCGACGTCGAGGCGATGCAGGTGGACGAGGACTTCCTGCGCGCCCTGGAGTACGCGATGCCCCCGACCGGTGGCCTCGGCCTCGGCGTGGACCGCCTGATCATGCTGCTGACCGGCAAGAACATCCGGGAGACGGTGCTCTTCCCGCTGGTGAAGCCGGAGCCGAAGGCTTCCGCCGCGACGGCGGAGAAGACCGAGGAGGAGTGACCTGATGGACTACGTCAGCGCGATCGTGCCGCCGCTGGTCATGGCGATCGGCTTCGGATTCCTGGTGCGGGCCATCGTCCGCAGCCAGGGCGGGGCCCAGCGGGCCAAGGAAGACGTCGACTGATCCCGCGCGGGGCGACAGGCCCCGCGCGGACCGGCGGGCGGAACCCGCGGACGACGCCGTCAGCCGCCCCGAACGACCGGCGCGCCGCCATTCCCGTTTCCCGGGGGGGGCGGCGCGCCGGTTTGGCGTACTTCACAAGATTTGCCCCATTCACTCCCTATCCTGGCCGCACTATGGTCCGGCAACTCGGCGAACTTGAGAACGCCATCATGACCCGGGTGTGGCAGTGGAACCGACCGGTCACGGTTCGCGAGGTTCTCCTGGATCTGCGGTCGGAACGCGAAATCGCGTACACCACGGTGATGACCGTCCTGGACAAGCTCCACAGAAAGGGCTGGCTGCGCCGCGAGCGGGTCGGCCGGGCCTATCGATATGAACCGGTCTCCTCGCGCGAGGCGTACACGGCGGCACTGATGAACGACGCCTGGGCCACCAGCGACAATCCGGCGGCGGCCCTGGTGCACTTCTTCGGCCTGATGTCCCCCGAGCAACGCGAAGCGCTCCGGGACGCCTTGCGGGTGGCGGCTCTGTTCCCGTCCGATCCGGCCGGGGCGGATTCCGCGGACGACGGACCCGATACCGGTGCGACGGAACCGGGAGCGGCGCGATAACGTCCGGGACCATGGAGGTCACCATCCGCCGGGCGCGGACCACGGACGTGCGGGCAGTGCGCAGGCTCATCGACACCTACTCGCGCGACGGCATTCTGCTGGACAAGCCCACAGTCACACTGTTCGAATCCGTCCAGGAGTTCTGGGTCGCGGAACGCGACGACAACGGCGTGGTGGTGGCCTGCGGCGCGCTGCACGTGATGTGGGAGGACCTCGCCGAGGTCCGCACGCTCGCGGTGGATCCGGTCGTCCGGGGCACCGGGATCGGGCACCTGCTGTTGGAGAAGCTGGTGCAGACGGCACGCTGGCTGGGCGTCCGTCGGATTTTCTGCTTGACGTTCGAGGTCGCGTTCTTCGCGAAACACGGTTTCGTCGAGATCGGCGAGCTCCAGGAAACCGATGATGGTACGACAGACCCGGCGGCGATCGCTACGGATGTCTATGAAGAACTCCTCCGCTCGTACGATGAAGGCGTCGCCGAGTTCCTCGACCTGGAGCGGGTGAAGCCCAACACACTGGGCAACTCGCGCATGCTGCTGCACCTCTGAGCCGGTCCACCCGGGTCAAGGGTTTGTGTTTTCCGGAGAAAGGCGCTTTCCTTTCCTTAGGCAATGGGTCGTTTAGCGGAAAGGGAAGCCCGTGGCACAGAGGGTGCAGGTCATTCTTGAAGACGATCTCGACGGCGGTTCGGCGGACGAGACGGTGACGTTCGCGCTCGACGGCGTTGCCTACGAGATCGACCTGAAGAGCGCCAACGCGGACAAGCTGCGCGGTCTGCTGGCGCCGTACGTGGAGAAGGGGCGCAAGCAGAGCGGCCGGCTCGCCGGTGCCCGTCGTCCGGGCCGCAGCGCCGCGGCGCGACCGGCCGGCGGCGGCGCCCCGGACACCGCCAAGATCCGCGCGTGGGCCAAGGAGCAGGGCCTGGAGGTCAACGACCGCGGCCGCGTTCCGAGCAACGTCCGCGAGGCCTACGAGAAGGCCAACGCGTCCTGATCCCGGCGCCGCAGGCCCGCCGGAGCGGGTGCGGGGCCCCGGCGGCCGGAGGCGGCACCGCCATCACACGCACGGGGCGCGGAGGAATCTCCTCCGCGCCCCGCGGCGCGTGCCCGCGGGGCCGCGGTACCGGGGGCCTGCGGGGCACGGGCTCGGGCGGCGGAACAATCACGGGCTGTGCAACGCTGTAAGGGCGAAGCGGTAACGAGGACACCCGGGACGGCGTACCCGGCCCCGGCCGCCGTTGAACCGCCGTCACCACGGCCCGACTTCTCGCCAGGCGAACACCGCCACCGCGGAAACTGCGCGAGAACCGCCCCGATACCGGGTATGAATGCAGGTGGACGGGTTCTTCGGCCCATCCAGGGGCAGTATGTGCGACCGGCCCGACGGTTCCGGCCGCGCCCCGGCGGCGCGTGTTCGCCGATGGCGTAGCGGAATCCGGTGCATCCGGCCCGCCTGCGGGAACACCGTTTCCCAGCATCAGGTTGGGATTGGTGTCGGCTGGTCGCGCAGCATCTCGCTCCTCTACCGGGGAGTGAATCCGTGGGCCGCGCCGCTGAGCGGGACTAGCATGCGGAAGGACAGGGCGGGGACGGACCCCGAACTGCCCGACCGCTCTGAGGAGCGATAAACGATGTTCGAGAGGTTCACCGACCGCGCGCGGCGGGTTGTCGTCCTGGCTCAGGAAGAAGCCCGGATGCTCAACCACAACTACATCGGCACCGAGCACATCCTCCTGGGTCTGATCCACGAGGGCGAGGGCGTCGCCGCCAAGGCCCTGGAGAGCCTCGGGATTTCTCTTGAGGCCGTTCGCCAGCAGGTCGAGGAGATCATCGGCCAGGGCCAGCAGGCCCCGTCCGGTCACATTCCCTTCACCCCCCGGGCGAAGAAGGTGCTGGAGCTGTCGCTCCGCGAGGCCCTTCAGCTCGGCCACAACTACATCGGCACCGAGCACATCCTGCTCGGCCTGATCCGCGAGGGCGAGGGCGTCGCCGCCCAGGTCCTGGTGAAGCTGGGCGCCGACCTCAACCGGGTGCGCCAGCAGGTCATCCAGCTGCTCTCCGGCTACCAGACCGGTGGCGGCAAGGAGTCGGCCACGGCCGGCGGGCCCGCCGAGGGCACCCCGTCGACCTCCCTGGTCCTGGACCAGTTCGGCCGCAACCTCACCCAGGCCGCCCGCGAGGCCAAGCTCGACCCGGTCATCGGGCGCGAGAAGGAGATCGAGCGGGTCATGCAGGTGCTGTCCCGCCGCACCAAGAACAACCCGGTGCTGATCGGTGAGCCCGGCGTCGGCAAGACCGCCGTGGTCGAGGGCCTGGCCCAGGCGATCGTCAAGGGCGAGGTCCCGGAGACGCTCAAGGACAAGCAGCTCTACACGCTGGACCTGGGCGCCCTGGTGGCCGGCTCGCGCTACCGCGGTGACTTCGAGGAGCGCCTGAAGAAGGTGCTCAAGGAGATCCGCACCCGCGGCGACATCATCCTGTTCATCGACGAGCTGCACACCCTGGTCGGCGCGGGCGCCGCCGAGGGCGCCATCGACGCCGCCAGCATCCTCAAGCCGATGCTGGCCCGCGGCGAGCTGCAGACCATCGGTGCCACCACCCTGGACGAGTACCGCAAGCACCTGGAGAAGGACGCCGCGCTGGAGCGCCGCTTCCAGCCGATCCAGGTCGCCGAGCCCTCGCTGCCGCACACCATCGAGATCCTCAAGGGTCTGCGCGACCGCTACGAGGCCCACCACCGGGTCTCCATCACGGACGCCGCCCTGGTCGCCGCCGCCACCCTGGCCGACCGGTACATCTCGGACCGCTTCCTGCCGGACAAGGCGATCGACCTGATCGACGAGGCCGGCTCCCGGATGCGCATCCGCCGGATGACCGCGCCGCCGGACCTGCGCGAGTTCGACGAGAAGATCGCCGACGTGCGCCGCGAGAAGGAGAGCGCGATCGACGCGCAGGACTTCGAGAAGGCCGCGTCCCTGCGCGACGACGAGAAGCAGCTCCTGCAGGCCAAGGCCAAGCGCGAGAAGGAGTGGAAGGCCGGCGACATGGACGTCGTCGCGGAGGTCAACGAGGAGCTCATCGCCGAGGTCCTGGCCACCGCCACCGGCATCCCGGTCTTCAAGCTGACCGAGGAGGAGACGTCCCGCCTGCTGCGCATGGAGGACGAGCTGCACAAGCGCGTCATCGGCCAGAAGGACGCCATCAAGGCGCTCTCCCAGGCCATCCGGCGCACCCGTGCGGGCCTCAAGGACCCGAAGCGCCCCGGCGGTTCGTTCATCTTCGCCGGCCCGTCCGGCGTCGGTAAGACCGAGCTGTCCAAGACGCTGGCGGAGTTCCTCTTCGGCGACGAGGACGCGCTGATCGCGCTCGACATGTCCGAGTTCTCCGAGAAGCACACCGTCTCCCGGCTGTTCGGCTCCCCGCCCGGCTACGTGGGCTACGAGGAGGGCGGCCAGCTGACCGAGAAGGTCCGCCGCAAGCCGTTCTCCGTCGTCCTCTTCGACGAGGTCGAGAAGGCCCACCCGGACATCTTCAACTCGCTGCTGCAGATCCTGGAGGACGGTCGCCTGACCGACTCCCAGGGCCGCGTGGTCGACTTCAAGAACACCGTCATCATCATGACGACCAACCTCGGCACCCGGGACATCTCCAAGGGCTTCAACCTGGGCTTCGCGGCCACGGGTGACACCCAGACCGGGTACGAGCGGATGAAGGCGAAGGTCGGCGAGGAGCTCAAGCAGCACTTCCGCCCCGAGTTCCTGAACCGCGTCGACGACATCGTGGTGTTCCACCAGCTGTCCGAGGACGACATCATCCAGATCGTCGACCTCATGATCGACAAGGTGGACGATCGGCTCAAGGACAAGGACATGGGCCTGGAGCTCAGCGTCGAGGCCAAGAAGCTGCTGGCCAAGCGCGGCTACGACCCGATCCTGGGTGCCCGTCCGCTGCGCCGCACCATCCAGCGCGAGATCGAGGACCACCTCTCCGAGAAGATCCTCTTCGGTGAGCTGCGGGCCGGCCACATCGTCGTCGTCGACGTCGACGGTGAGGGCAAGGAGGCCAAGTTCACCTTCCGCGGCGAGGAGAAGTCGGCCGTCGCGGACACCCCGGCCGCGGTCGCCTCGTCCGGTCCGGACCTGACGAAGTAACCCAACTTTTAACAGACAACTTCACAGCCACCGAGCCCCCGGCGTTCACGCCGGGGGCTCGGTGCGTTCCGGCCCCTCCGCGGTCGGCACCGGTACAGACCGGGACGGCGGCTTCCGCATGGGCTGGTGCGGGTGCGCTCGGTTTCTCAGCGAGCTTTAACCCACATACGGTTGACAGACGGTCAGGTGACAGGGAGTCGCGGAGGATAGCGCCGTGACCATGTCACGGTCAAGGTCTATCTTTTCTGTGCACGCTTGTATCAAATGACGTCCACCTGTCTTTCATTTTGGTTTGCCGGGCTTTGGCCAAGAGCTGGGCCCTGGTCGGGGAGGACGTCACAACGTTGAAGAGCACCAGGAGAACCGCTGCGGCTGCCACGGCCGCAGCGGTCATAGTCACGCTCGGCGCGGGCCTGTTCCCGGGCACCGCCGTCGCCGCCGGCTCGGCCCCGGTCCCGCGGGACCCGGCCGAGGCCGTCCAGAACACCGAGCACAACCTTCCGGGCCCGCTGACCGCGAAGGTGGAGGCGGAGCAGAAGGCCGCCACCGAGAAGCTGCTCAACGGCACCGCCGAGGTCGAGCAGCACAACGGCAGCACCAGCGTGAAGCTCGGCAAGGACAAGTACGTGGAGCTCGCCCGCGAGCGCACGGACAAGATCTTCACCATCCTGGTCGACTTCGGTGACCAGGTGGACAACACCACCAAGACGCCGGACGGCAAGGTCAAGTACGGCGGCGAGGCCGGCCCCAAGCACAACGAGATCGAGAAGCCGGACCCGGCCACCAACAACTCGACCCAGTGGCAGGCCGACTACAACCAGCAGCACTACCAGGACCTGTACTTCGCCAAGGACAAGCCCTCGCTGAAGACCTACTACGAGAAGCAGTCCTCGGGCCGCTACTCGGTCGACGGCGTGGTCCAGGACTGGGTCCGCGTCCCGTGGAACGAGGCCCGGTACGGCTCCGACTACTGCGGCTCCAACGTCTGCGCCAGCGCCCAGGACCTGATCCGCGACGCCGTGGACATCTGGTACAAGGACCAGCAGGCCAAGGGTCAGACCGAGGCGCAGATCAAGGCGACCCTGGCCTCGTACGACCAGTGGGACCGCTACGGTTCGCACCACGACGGGAACTTCAACCAGCCCGACGGGTACATCGACCACTTCCAGATCGTGCACGCCGGCGAGGACAAGTCGGCCGGTGGCGGCAAGCAGGGCACCAAGGCCCTGTGGGCGCACCGCTCGTACGTCTACGGCAACCTGCAGGGCTCGGCCGGTCCCGAGGGCAACAAGCTCGGCGGCGTCCAGGTCGGCAGCAGCGGCCTGTGGATCGGCGACTACACGATGCAGCCCGAGAACGGCGGCCTCGGCGTCTTCGCCCACGAGTACGGCCACGACCTCGGTCTGCCGGACCTCTACGACACCGCCGGCAAGGGCATCGACAACTCGGTCGGCTTCTGGTCGCTGATGTCCTCCGGCTCCTGGCTCGGCGAGGGCAAGAACAGCATCGGCGACATGCCGAACGACCTCGACGGCTGGAGCAAGTACCAGCTCGGCTGGCTGAAGGTGGACCGCGCCAAGGCCGGCACCGAGTCGACCCACCACATCGGCCCGGCGGAGTACAACAGCAACCTGCCGCAGGGTCTGATCGTCGACCTGCCGAAGAAGAGCATCACCACCGACATCAACAAGCCGTTCGGCGGCACCGGTGAGTGGTGGAGCGGCAGCGCCGACAACCTGAACGTCACGCTCACCCGCGACATCGACCTGACCGGCAAGGCCAAGGCCAGCATCAACGCCAAGGCCTGGTACGAGCTGGAGCAGGACTTCGACTACGCGTTCGGCGAGGTCTCCACCGACGGCGGCAAGAACTGGACCGTCGTGGACGGCACCTGGAACGGCACCGCCCTGCCGCGCGAGAACGGCCGTCCGGCCCTCAGCGGCCAGGTGGCCGCCTGGGGCGACCTGTCGTTCAACCTGGACGCCTTCGCGGGCCAGAAGATCAAGTTCCGCTACCGCCACACCAGCGACGGCGGCCTGCACTTCCGCGGCCTGACCCTGGACAACGTCGCGGTCGTCGCCGACGGCGCCACCGTGTTCAGCGACGACGTCGAGAACGGTGACAACGGCTGGGTGGCCGACGGGTTCTCCCGCTTCAGCGGCTCGTACACCAAGGACTACGCGCAGTACTACATCGCGGAGAACCGGCAGTACGTGTCCTTCGACCAGACCCTGAAGACCGGCCCGTACAACTTCGGCTTCGCCGACAAGCCGGGCTGGGTCGAGCACTACTCGTACCAGCCCGGCCTGCTGATCTGGTTCTGGGACGAGTCGCAGACCGACAACAACGTCAGCGCCCACCCGGGCCACGGCCTGGTCCTGCCGGTCGACTCGCACCCGACCCCGCTGAAGTGGTCCGACGGCGCCCTGATGAAGCCGCGCGTCCAGGGCTTCGACTCCACCTTCGGTTCCCGTCGCGTCTCCCCGCTGACCCTGCACAAGGCCGGCGTCGAGACCGTCATCCCGAAGGCCAAGGGCGTCGACGAGTTCAACGACCTGAAGTCGTGGTGGAGCAAGGACAACCAGTACGCCGGTGTCGACGTCCCGAAGACGGGCACCAGCATCGAGGTCGAGAACGAGTCCTCGAACTACCTGGAGACCTGGATCCGGGTCCGCCCGGTCGACAACTGATCGTCACCCCCGGGTAGCGATCGGCCTGTGACCAGGCAGCTCTGACAACTCCACGTCCGGCCCGTCCCCGCAACGCGCGGGGGCGGGCCGGACGCTTTGTCAGGCCCGGACGGCCGCCAGCCGGTCCAGGAAGGCGGCGGCCGCCACCGTGACGTCCGCGGCGGTCCAGTCGAGGGCGGGCGCCGCGACCGTGACCTCGGTCATCGACAGCCCGGGCGGCCCGCCCGCGCGCCAGGCGCCGAACAGCCCGATCCCGGTGTCCTCGGCCAGCCCCAGTCCGGCCTCCTCCAACTCGCCGACCGGGTGCGGCAGCCAGAGCTGGAACTGGTGGGTGTGCGGCGGGGCCGGGTGCACCCGGGCGCCGGGGACGGCGGCGAACGCCCGGTCCAGCGCCGCGGCGACCGTCCGGGCGTGCGCCACGTACCCGGGCAGCCGCGGCAGTTCGCGCTCCAGTCCGGTCAGCGCGGCCAGCGCGAACGGCCACTGCTGGTAGAGCTGCCCGCCGTAGCGGTGCCGCCAGGCCCGGGCGGTGCGGACGAAGCCGCCCGGACCCGCCAGCGCGGCGCCGCTGATCCCGCCGAGCGTCTTGTAGAAGGAGACGTAGACCGAGTCG
This sequence comes from Kitasatospora sp. NPDC054795, assembly GCF_053611565.1. Taxonomy (NCBI): domain Bacteria; kingdom Bacillati; phylum Actinomycetota; class Actinomycetes; order Kitasatosporales; family Streptomycetaceae; genus Kitasatospora; species Kitasatospora sp. NPDC054795. The sequence continues at coordinate 4,517 of NZ_JBSHAP010000037.1, read as the reverse complement.
GCCAGGGCGGCGACCTCCGGCAGCGGCCGGCCGAGGGCGACCGCGGACTCCCAGATCCGGGCACCGTCCAGGTGCAGCGCCGCACCGTGCTCCTCCCGCACCACCGCGGCCAGCTCCACCAGCTCCGCCCAGCCCGGCAGCACGAACCCGGCGTCGCGCAGCGGCAGCTCCAGGCTGAGCGCGGCGTACGGCTCGTCCAGGGCGCGCAGCTCCTCGGCGGTGGGCTGGCGCGGCTCGGTCGTCGGCCAGAGGCTGCGCAGGCCGGACAGGACGCCGAGCGCGTGCCGCTCGTGCCGGTCGGTGTGGGCCAGCGGGTGGGTGACCACGGTGCGCGGGCCGGCCGCCTCGGCGTGGATCCGCAGGGCGATCTGCTGGGCCATGGTGCCGGTCGGGAAGAAGGCCGCGTCCTCGGTGCCGAGCAGCCCGGCGACCCGGTGCTCCAGGGTGCGGACCACGCCGTCGCCGTACTGGTCCGGGCGGCCGTCCAGGTCGGGCACGGCGTGCGGCCCGGCGGCGGAGCCCGGCCCGGGGGCGGCGTCCGAGCCGGGACCGGCGTCCGGGAGCGGGCCGGCCAGGTCGGCGAGGCGTTCGCGGATGCTCTGCGGCCGGACGCCGGACAGCAGCCGCTCGCAGCCGCGCAGGGCGGCGAAGCGGCGGTCCGACAGGCTCGGGCGGTCACTGGCGTCGGGGTCTTCGCTCCTGTTGCCATACATGGCTCGATGGTGCCGCAGCGAGCCGGACCGGTCAGCGCTCCGCACGAAAGCGGTTCGAGCCCGCCAAACCCGGGCCGCGCGTGGCGCTGGTCACAGGCCCGCGGCCCGGTACGACCGGCGGTAGTAGCGGGCCCGAGGGGACCGGCGGGCGCGCTGGAGCGGACCTGGACGATCGGATCTCATGATCGGTACTCCATCGGTTTGAATCTCCGGCGCCACGCCGACTACACGCCGTAGTACGTCACCCCGTTTGGGACTCCGCTCGGTGACCGTTAAACCTGAGTGGTCCCCCGCTCAGCACGCGCCCGAACGGGCCCTTCGTGCTGCCCTCGTACGACCCGTGAGGTACGGCAAGCGATGTCCAACGTCCCGCCCCTGGCGCCGGCCCTGCGCCGGCTCGCCGCCCGTGCGGCGGCCCAGGCCGCGGCCTGGCAGCCCCGACTCGGCCACGCCTTCCGCACCCACGCCGCACCGCTGCACACACTCGGATCGCCCCGGCACACCACGCTGCCCGGCAGCCGGCAGCGGGCCGAGCACGACCACGCGCTGGTCTCGGCCGGAGCGGCCGCCGTGCTGCTCGCCGGCGTGCTGCTGGTCGCCACCCCGGGCTCGGCCTCGGCGCAGACCGTGCTGCCCACCACCCCGGGCAGCTCGGCCTTCACCGTGCCGAAGGTGGACGTGCCGAGCGCGGGGCTGGTCCAGGTGGCCGGACCCAGCGCCTACAAGCTGCCCGACGACGGCGACTCCGCGCAGCAGTCCGTGGCCGTGGCGGCCAACCTGCTGCCGTTCGACCCGCCGGCACCGGAACCGGCACCGGAACCGGAAGCCGCCGCCGAGCCGGCTCCCGAGCCCGGACCCGCGCCCGATCACGGGCTCGATCACGGGCCGGCCCCGGCTCCCGGATGGTCGGCGCCGGTGCCGAACGCACCGACCAGCAACCCGTACGGGAAGCCCAACCGCAGCTACGCGGCCGGGTACCACACCGGGGTGGACTTCGCGGTCGCCCCGGGCACGCCGCTGCTGGCGGTCGGCGACGCGACCGTGGTGTCGGCCGGCTGGGACGGCGCGTACGGCAAGGAGGTCGTGCTGCGGCTGGCGGACGGGCACTTCGCGCAGTACGCCCACATGTCCTCGGTCGCCGTCTCGGCCGGCGAGCGGGTGTCGGCGGGCGAGCGGATCGGCATGTCCGGGAGCACCGGCAACTCGACCGGGCCTCACCTGCACTTCGAGATCCGCACCAGCAACCGCTACGGCGCGGTGGTCAACCCGATCGCCTATCTCGCGGGGCACGGCGTCACGAACTTCTGAGCCGCCCCGCGGCGCTCAGCCGGCGCCGGGCGCGGGGTGGCTGATCCGGGCACCGATCTCCAGCGCGATGTCCCGGGCCGCGCGGATCGCCTCGTCCAGGTCGGCGGGGGGCGGCCGCTCGCCCCACACGTTCGGGGCGTGACCGCAGTCCGCGTTGTCCTGCTTGACCAGGAACAGCGACGAATGGACGGTGAACAGCGCCATCGCGGCCCGCAGCCGGTCGTGGAAGTCCGCGGCCGGTCCGTGCACCAGCTGCATCATGGTGATCATGCGATCCCTGAAGGCCAGCCCGGCCGGGGACTCGCGCAGCGCGGGCTGGTTCTCGTGGAAGAAGCGCAGCAGCGGGGCCCGCTCGGCCATCCCGTCCGCGAAGCGGCGGATCAGCTCGTCGCGCACCTCCGGGCTCCAGACCTGCCGGCGGCCCCACGCGACGGTGTCGTCGATCGGCGCGGCCATCCGCTCGACGATGCCCAGGACGATGTCGTCCTTGGTCTTGAAGTGGTAGTAGAGCGCGGCCTTGGTGACACCCAGGCGGTCGGCGATCTCGCGCAGTGAGGTCTGCTCGTAGCCCTGCTCGGAGAAGAGCTCCAGCGACACCTCGATGATGCGAGCCCGGGTGTCGCTGCGGGGGCTGTGCGGAGTGCCCATGGCCTGCCTCATGACTGCGTCGGTGACTACTGCGGACCCCGGGACGGCGGCCGCCCCGGACTCATTCTCCCTGCCCAGAAGGCCGGTCGGGAAACTGGCTTGACGACCGGCTAGTAAACAACTTACCGTGCCGACGGTCGATAAACTAGCCGGGCGACAAGTAAGTGAGCCGCCGCACGGCACGACGCTCCGTCCGAACCACCCTCCGGGAGACCCCTCTCATGTCACAGCCCAAGACCACCGGCCAGGCGCCGGAGGACAGGACGGCCGAGGAGGAGCAACCGCGGTCGCCGCGCGAGATCCGCCTCGTCATGGTCGGCCTGGTCGTCACCATGCTGCTGGCCATGCTCGACAACCTGATCGTCGGCACCGCGATGCCGACCATCGTCGGTGAGCTCGGCGGCGCCGAGCACCTGTCCTGGGTGGTCACCGCGTACACCCTGGCCACCGCCGCCTCCACCCCGATCTGGGGCAAGCTCGGCGACATGTACGGCCGCAAGGGCAGCTTCCTCACCTCGATCGTGATCTTCCTGGTGGGCTCGGCGCTGTCCGGCCTGGCGCAGAACATGAACGAGCTGATCGGCTTCCGCGCCGTGCAGGGCCTGGGCGCCGGCGGCCTGATGGTCGGCGTCATGTCGATCATGGGCGCGCTCGTCCCGCCGCGCGACCGCGGCAAGTACCAGGGCATGTTCGCCGCGGTGATGGCCCTCGCCACCGTCGGCGGCCCGCTGGTCGGCGGCTTCATCACCGACCACCTGAGCTGGCGCTGGACCTTCTACATCAACCTGCCGCTCGGTGTGGTCGCGCTCGCCGTGGTCGTCGTCACCCTGAAGCTGCCGAAGGTCCGCAGCTCCGCCAAGATCGATTACCTGGGCGCCGTCCTGCTCACCACCGGCATCACCTCGCTGGTGCTGATCACCACCTGGGGCGGCCAGCAGTACGCCTGGGGCTCCAAGGAGATCCTCGGCCTGGGCGCGCTCGCCGCCGCCTCGCTGATCGCCTTCTGCTACGTGGAGCAGCGGGTCGAGGAGCCGATGCTCCCGCTCAGCCTGTTCCGAAACCTGAACTTCACCCTGGTCTCGATCATCGGCTTCATCGTCGGCTTCGTGATGTTCGGCTCGACCGTCTTCCTGCCGCTCTACCAGCAGGTCGTCCAGGGCGCCTCGGCCACCAACTCCGGCCTGCTGCTGATGCCGATGATGTTCGGCATGCTGGTGATCTCGCTGGTGGTCGGCCAGGCCGTCACCAAGACCGGCAAGTACCGGATCTTCCCGATCATCGGCACCGTCGTGATGACCGTCGGCCTGATCCTGCTCTCCACCATGGGCACCGGGACCAGCAGCTTCACCTCCGCGTGCTGGATGATCGTGCTGGGCGCCGGCATGGGCTTCCTGATGCAGATCACCATGCTGGTCGCGCAGAACAGCGTCGAGCTCAAGGACATGGGCGTGGCCAGCTCCACCGCCACCCTGTTCCGCACCATCGGCGGCTCCTTCGGTGTCGCGCTGTTCGGCGCGCTGTTCAACAACCGGGTGACCGACACCATGAAGGAGCGGCTCGGCGAGCATGCCGCCGCTGGCGGCGGCATGCAGGACCCGGGCCAGATGAGCCCGGCCGCGCTGCGCAAGCTGGACCCGGCCATCCAGGACGCCTACCACCACGCGGTGTCCAACGGCATGCACACCGTCTTCCTGTGGGGCGCGGGCGTGGCCGTGATCGCGATCGCCGCGGCGGTGTTCCTGCGCGAGGTGCCGCTGCGCGGGACCGGCAAGGGCGAGAAGCCGGCCGAGGCCTCGCTGGAGGCGGCGGCCGTCTGACGGTCCCCGCACACGACGGCGCCCCCGGGAG
>NZ_JBSHAP010000036.1:0-65900 GCF_053611565.1 Kitasatospora sp. NPDC054795 | reverse complement strand
CCAAGTACCTCAAGGCGCCGTTCCACCTGGACGGCTGGCGGGTCGACGTGGCCCAGATGGCCGGCCGGCGCGGCGAGGTCGAACTCAACCGCCTGGTCGCCACCACCACCGCCGCCACCGTACGGGCCGCCAACCCCGACGCCGTGCTGCTCGCCGAGCACCAGCACGACGCCTCGCTCGCCCTGGGCGGCGACGGCTGGCAGGGCACCATGAGCTACGCGGGCTTCACCCGCCCGGTCTGGGCCTGGCTCGCCGAACGGCACGACCAGAAGGACTTCTGGGCGGTGCCCGGGCCGATCCCCGACTACAGCGGCGCCCAACTGCGGGCCACCATGACGGCGTTCGGCGCCGCCCTGCCCTGGCGCAGCCGGGTGCACAACCTCACCCTGCTGGACTCGCACGACACCGCCCGGTTCCGCAGCTTCGCCGGCCCCGAGCGCCAACTGCTGGGCGCGGCCCTGCTGTTCACCCTGCCCGGCACCCCGATGGTGTTCTCCGGCGACGAGGTCGGCGTGCTGGGCGAGGGCCTGGAGGAGGGCCGCAAGCCCTTCCCCTGGGACGAGTCCGCCTGGGACCAGCACACCTACCGCACCTACCGCGAGCTGATCCGGCTGCGCCGCGGCCACAGCGCGCTCAGCGGCGGCGGGCTGCGCTGGCTGCTCGCCGAGCGCGACGTCCTGCTGTTCGAGCGCGAGGACGACCAGGAGCGGATCCTGGTGCAGATCAGCCGGGCCGACCACCCGCCGGTGGCGGGGGAGTGGCACGCCACCCACCTGCTCGGCGGGCCGCAGCTCGTCCCCGGCCGCGACCTGCCCGCCGAGGGCCCGGCCGTGCACGTCTGGTCGGTGGCCCGATGAGCACCTCCACCGCGGGGACCGCCGCCGCCGTGCGCCGCGGCCGGATCGAACGCGTCCCGGGCTTCCGCTCCGGACAGCTCGGCAACGAACGGGACCTCCTGGTCCACCTGCCGCCCGGCTACGACGAGGACCCGGACGCCGACTACCCGGTGCTCTACCTCCAGGACGGCCAGCAGGTCTTCGACCAGGGACAGCGGCCCACCTGGGCGCTGGACCGGACGCTGGAGCAGCTCTACGCCGAGGGCCTGATACCCGAGCTGATCGCGGTCGGCGTGCCCAACGCCGGCGCCGAGCGCGGCACCGAGTACTCGCACGTCGCCGAGTACTGGCGCACCCCCGGCACCCCGCTCAAGGGCCACCGCTACGAGGCGTTCCTGGCCGACGAGGTCAAGCCGTTCGTCGACGCCCGCTACCGGACCAGGACCGGGCCGGAGCACACCGCGGTGATGGGCTCCTCGATGGGCGGCCTGGTCGCCTACCACATGGCCTTCCGCCGCCCCGAGGTGTTCGGCCTGGCCGCCGTCCTCTCCCCGTTCCTCACCCACGTCGACCCGGCCGGCCTCGGCGAGAAGTCGGTGTACGAGCGCTACCGCCGCCGCGGGCCCCGCCGGCTCTGGCTGGACATCGGCGGCCGGGAAGGCCTGATCCTGGCCCGGCCGGCCAGGGAACTGGCCGTCCAGCTCCTCGACGAGGCCGGCTACACCAGCGGCGCCGACCTCCTCTACTACGAGGACCCGCAGGCACCCCACCACGAGGACGCCTGGCGTCCCCGCGCCCGGCACGCGCTGCTGCACCTGTTCGGCGCCGCCTCGCCGGTCGTCTCGCTCGCCGCCGCCGCGCACCTGCGGCTCGCCCCCGGCGAGACCTGGAGCGCCGTCAACCCGGTCGCCGTCCGGGCCGACGGCGTGCGGTACACCGCACTGGAGGCCGACTACCGGGTGGAGCGGCCCGAGGTCGCCGCCGTCCTGCCGCACGGGCTGCTGCGCCCGCTGGCCGCCGGACGCACCGCGGTGACCGTCCGGGCGCACGGGCTGGACGCGCCCACCGAGGTCGAGGTGGCGCCGGAGCTGCCGGCCCGGCCCGTCCTGGAGGTGGTCGTCACCGTGCCGGACGGCACCCCGGACGACGCGCCGGTGATGTTCGGCCCGCTGCCCTGCCGGCCCGACGGCCCCGGGCGCTTCCGCGGCCGGATCGCCGTCCCGCGCGGCACCGGCTTCGACGGCGGCGTCTCCCGCGGCTGGGGCCTGGACGCCGTCGACGAGGACGGCCTGCGGGTCGTGCACCCGCTCACCGTCGACCGGGACACCCGCCTCGACCTCACCGTCGACCGCTGGCACCGCCCGGCGGACGGCATCTGACCCGCCCGCCCCGGGGCCCGGACCCCGCCCCCTCCCAGACGAAGGAGTCTCGGACGATGCGCTACCGCAGACACGCCGCTCTCGGCGTCCTCGCCCTGCTGGTCACGGCCTGCGGCGGCACCTCGCCCGCCGGCACGCCGTCCGCCGGCTCCTCCGCCGCGGGCGGCGCCGCCCCGGGGGGAGCGATGACCGACCCGCCGATCCCGGCCGCGGAGGGCGACCTGGTGATCTGGGCGCAGACCCAGCAGGCCGCCGCCCTCCAGCCGGTCGCCGACCGGTTCGGCAAGGAGCACGGGGTCAAGGTCACCGTCGTCCCGCAGTCCGTCAACACCCAGCAGGCCTACGTCTCGGCTACCAACGCGGGCAAGGGCCCCGACCTGGTGGTGGGCGCCTCCGACTGGCTGGGCAACCTGGTGCAGAACGGCGTCGTCGCGCCCGTTCCGCTCACCGGGGCGCAGAAGGCGTCGTTCGAGCCCGCCGCGCTGGAGGCCGTGCAGCACGACGGCCGGCCGTACGGGCTGCCCTACGCGACCGAGAGCCTGGTGCTGTTCCGCAACACCGAACTCGCCCCGGACGCCCCCGCCACCTTCGAGGACCTCGCCGCCGCCGGGCAGGGCGCCGTCAAGGCCGGCCGCAGCGACGTCCCGCTCGCCCTGCCGATCGGCCAGCAGGGCAACGCGTACGCGCTGCAGCCGCTGTTCACCTCGGCCGGCGGCTACCTGTTCGGCACCAAGGCGGACGGCGGCTACGACACCGCTGACCTCGGGGTCGGCGGGCCGGGCTCGATCGCGGCCGGCGAGTTGTTCAAGCAGTACGGGGAGAAGGGCAGCGCGCTGTTCAACCGCTCGGTGGACACCAACGCCATCGCGCTGTTCACCGAGCGCAAGACGCCGTTCCTGGTGGCCGGCCCCTGGGCGCTGGGCCAGCTCAAGCAGTCCGGGCTGCCCTACGCGATCTCGCCGGTGCCCGGCTGGGCGGGCAAGGGCCAGGCCCGGCCGTTCATCGGGGTGCAGAGCTTCTACCTGTCCGCCAAGGCCAGGAACGTGCCGCTGGCCCAGGAGTTCCTGCTGCGCGAGATCGGCTCCGAGTCGGGCCAGCTGGCGCTCTACCAGGCCTCGCCGGAGCCGCCGGCACTGACCTCCGCGCTCGCCCGGGCGTCCGCGACCGACCCCGACATCGGCGCCCTCGCCGCCGCCGGGGCGGGCGGGCAGCCGCTGCCGACGATCCCCGCGATGAACGCGATCTGGGGGCCGCTCGGCCAGGCCGAGGCGAACATCGTGGCCGGTGCCGACCCGGCCGCGACCATGAAGCAGGCCGGCGAGGCCATCCGGGCCGCCCTGGGCTCCGCCCGCTGAGGCCCCTGCCCTTCCGAACCCCCGTACACCGAACCCCCGTACACCGAGCCCCGGTATACCGAGCCCCGGTACACCGAACTCCCGTACCGAGCCCCCGTGTGCCGGGCCTCCGTGCACCCAGCCCCCGTGTGCCGAGCCCTCCGCCGCTCGGGCGCCGTCACCGCGCTCGTGGCGAGGACCTCCCTGCTGGCCGGCGTCGCCGCCCTCGCCCTCTACGCGGCGCCCCGGCTGTACGACGGCGGGCACTGGGCCGCGCTCGGCGTGCTGGCCGCGGCCGTCGGCGCGACGTTCTGGACCTACCTCTCGCCGCGCCGGCTGCCCGCCAAGTACCTGCTGCCCGCCACCGGGCTCTTCCTCGCGTTCGTGGCCTACCCCGTGCTGTACATCGTCGCCATCTCCTTCACCGACTACGGCGACGGCCACCTCCTCACCAAGGACCAGGCGGTCCGCAGCCTCGTCGAGCACTCCGTCGAGCCCGTTCCCGGCAGCCCCTCGTACGCGCTCACCGTCGCCACCGGCGCCGACGGCGGCCCACTGGTGCTGCTGCTCACCGACCCCGACACCGGACAGGTGTCGGCCGGCACCGCGAGCGGCCTCGCCCCCGCCCCCGCCGGGACGGTCGCCGGACCGGACGGCCGGGTCACCTCCGCCCCCGGACTGAAGCTGCTCACCTTCGGTCAGGTCAACGCCCGTTCCGCCGAGCTGACCGGCCTGCGGGTGCCGGTGGACGGTGCCTTCCTCGTGAGCCAGGGACTCTCGACGGCCACCACCGCCCGGCCCACCCTCGTCCACGACCGGGCGGCCGACACCCTCACCGACACCCGCGACGGCACCGTCTACCACCCGGAGGACGGCCGGTACACCGCCGCCGACGGCTCCGGGCGGACCCTGCCCACCGGCTGGCACCGCACCGTCGGCTTCGCCAACTTCACCGCCGTGCTCACCAGCCCCGCCATCCGCGGCCCCTTCCTCGGCGTGCTCGCCTGGACCTTCGGCTTCGCCCTGCTCTCCACCGGCGCGTCCTTCGCCCTCGGACTCGGCCTCGCGCTCACCCTGCACCACCCGCGGCTGCGCGGGCAGCGGGTCTACCGCTCGCTGATGCTGCTGCCGTACGCGATGCCCGCGTTCATCGGCATCCTGATCTGGCAGAGCATGTACAACCGGGACTTCGGGCTGCTCAACCAGCTGCTGCACACCCGGATCGACTGGCTGGGCGAGGCCTGGAGCGCCCGGTTCGCGGTGGTGCTCACCAGTCTCTGGCTCGGCTTCCCCAACATGCTGCTGATCTGCACCGGCGTGCTGCAGGCGATGCCCGCCGAGCTCAACGAGGCCGCCCGGATCGACGGCGCCGGGCCGTGGCGGGCGTTCCGGGCGGTCACCTTCCCGCTGCTGCTGGTCGCCGCCGCACCGGTGCTGATCTCGTCCTTCGCCTTCAACTTCAACAACTTCAACGCCATCCAACTGCTCACCGGCGGCGGGCCGTTCGACGGCGCGGGCGGCACGGCCGGCTCCACCGACATCCTGATCAGCTACACCTACCGGCTGGCCTTCGGCGGGCAGGGCGCCCAGTACGGCTTCGCCGCCGCGCTGTCCATCGTCATCTTCCTGCTGGTCGGGCTGATCACGCTGGTGGGCTTCCGCCGCACCCGCGCCCTTGAGGAGCTGAACGCATGACCGCCACGTCCGGTAATACCGGTACCACCGGCACCACCGGCACCGCTGCCGCGCGCTGGCTGCGCCGCTTCGGCTGGCGGCACCTGATCGCCGTACTCGCCGTCTGCTTCGCGCTGTTCCCGCTGCTGTTCGTGCTCTCCGCCGCGCTCAACCCGCTCGGCACGCTCCAGTCGTCCACCCTGCTGCCCCGGCACGCCTCGCTCGCCAACTTCACCGCGCTGTTCACCGACGGGCAGTACCCGTTCGCCCGGTGGCTGGGGAACACCGCGCTGGTCTGCGGCACCTTCGCGGTGCTCAACGTGCTGCTCGGGGTGCTGGCCGCGTACGCCTTCTCGCGGTTCCGCTTCCGGGGGCGACGGTTCGGGCTGATGGCGGTCTTCCTGGTGCAGATGTTCCCGCAGTTCCTCGCGGTGATCTCGCTCTACCTGATGTTCGCGAAGATCGGCGACGTGCTGCCGGCGATCGGCCTGGACACCCCGTGGGGCCTGGTGCTGGTCTACCTCGGCGGCGCGATGGGGGTGAACACCTGGCTGATGAAGGGCTACCTGGACACCATCCCGCGCGAGATCGACGAGGCCGCCAAGGTGGACGGCGCCGGGCACGCCCAGATCTTCTTCCGGCTGGTCCTGCCGCTCGCCGCGCCGATGCTGGTGGTGATCTCCATCCTGTCGCTGACCGCCGCGCTCAACGACGTGATCCTCGCGAACATCTTCCTGACCTCGAACGACTCCAAGACGGTCGCGGTCGGCCTCTACGGGATCATCTCAGGCCAACAGGACCAGAACTACGGCCTGTTCGCCGCCGGGGCACTGGTGACCTCGCTGCCGGTGATCGTGGTCTACCAGTTCCTCCAGCGCTACCTGGCCCAGGGGCTGACCGCGGGATCGGTCAAGGGCTGAGCACGGGTGGCCGGCCTGCCGCCCCGGACGCCGACGACGTCCGGGGCGGGGTGGTGGGTCCCGTGGGGCGCGGTGGTCCCGTGGGGTGCGGTTCCCGTGCGGGCGGCGGATCAGGATTCGCCGTGCTGGCCGCGGGAGAAGATGGTCGGGCTGCCGGGGAGCTCCGGATTCGCGCCGAGGTGGTCGGCCAGGTCGCGCACCCCCTCGACCAGCGAGACCGACGGCCGGTATCCCAGGCCCTGGAGCTTGGAGATGTCGCCGACCAGCCGGTAGGTGTCGTCCTCGATCTCCGGGATCACGCTGACCTCGGGCGTCTTGCCGGTGGCCTCCCCGATCGTGTCGACGAGCCGGCGCATCGACACCTCCGTGCCGGAGCCGATGTTGAACACCTCGCCCAGGTCGGCCCGGTCGGCGATCGTCAGCAACCCCTGGACCAGGTCGGTGACATGGACGAAGTCGCGGGTCTTCCGGTCGATGTCGCCCACGATCTGGATGGGTCGGTGGTTGAGGTGCCAGCGCAGGAAGCGGCCGACCTCGACCATCGCCTCGTGCGGGTTCTCCCCCGGCCCGTAGACGCAGAAGGGGCGGCCGACCACCACCGGGAGGCCGCAGGCGCGGTGGAGTGCCAGGCAGGTGATCTCGCCGCTGAGTTTGGACGCGCCGTACGGCACGAAGGGGCGGGTCGGGTGGTCCTCGTCCATGGGGAATTTCCGGGGCGTTCCGTAGACGGACGCGGACGAGACGTAGACGACCCGACGGACGGGCGCCTTGAGGAGGGCCTCGGCGAAGATCAGCGTGCCGAGTGCGTTGATCTCGAAGTCGAGGCGCGGCTGCGTCACCGACAACGTGCCGTTCGCGTTCGCGGCGACGTGGAAGACCAGGTCCGCGCCGTCCACGGCCTCGGCGACGGCGTCGACCTCGCGGATGTCCAGCAGGTGCAGGGTGGTCCCGGACGGCGCCGAGATGTTCGTGGCCGTCCGGGCGTTGTCGATGATCGACACCTCTTTCCCCAGGAAGAGGAGAGCGCTGGTCAGGTGCCTTCCGACGAAACCCAATCCGCCCGACACCAATACCTTGTCGTATTCTTCGAGCATATATTCGATATATCAGGCCTAGAACATATGGGCGATCCGGGAATTCGAAATCGCGTCCGTCCGGGTGAATATCGGGCGAGAGGGGTTTGCCCCGGGGCGGAGTTCAGTCCCCGTGGGCGGCCGTCGGCCCGGTGTCGAAGGCGCGGAAGAGCGAGAGGTCGGGGGTACGGCCGCGGATCGTGGTCCAGGCCTCGTGGAAGTCCCGCCGGATCCGGGACGGGAGCCAGGGGGCGGGCCGCAGCTCCGGAGGGAGGAGCGGGTCGCGCTCCAGGGCGTGGGTGAAGGCCTCGGCCAGCCGCAGCGCGACGGCGACGAGTTCGACGGAGCCGCGGTCGGGACCGAGAGGTTCCGCGGCGAGCGCGTCGGCGAGGGGCTGGTACGCCTCGACCGTCTCGGCCGAGGGCCACAGGTGCTCCGCGGTGGAGGCGGGATCGGTGAAGCCCGGGCCGGTCAGACGAGTGGCCTCCGCCGTGATCAGGTAGGCGCCGACCGTCGCCGCCGAGGCCTCCTCGGTGAGTTCGTCGAGGAGGTCGTGCGGGCTCGCATAGGCGCCGGGCGCGAGCGGCACGGCACCGAGCCGGGTCAGCGCGGCACGCAGGGCGTCGCGCTCCGACCGGTGCCGCTCGGGGACGGAGAAGGTGTAGAGGCGCCAGAGCCCGTCCCAAGGGGCGAGGCCGGCGTCCTGCGCGTAGGCCAGCGCGACGAACCGGACGTCCATGTCCGAGCGGAGCCTGCCCGCGTTGGTCAGCACGAGCCGGCCCTTGCGGCCCCGGCCCTCCTGCCGCAGGACGCCCGCCGCCTCCAGCCGGCGGACGGCCAGCCGCACCGGCTGGTCCGACAGGCCGACCGCCGCGGCGACGTCGTAGACGTAGTCGAGCGAGGCCGTGCCCTGCGGATCGAAACAGGCCTCGACGACCGTTCGCGGCGCGGCTCGGTACGGCGCGGCGTTCTGTGCGGACACGGGAGACCTCGGTTCTCGATCGCGGGGCCCGGGGCGGGGCCGTCCGGTCAATGTGCCACATCTGGCACGCGGGACCTCAGGCGCCTTCCCAGGGGTAGCCGTGGCGGCGGAAGGCCGAGGCGATGGCCGCCGGGGCCGGCTCCGGTGTCACGTTTTCGGTGGCTCCCCGGTCCATCTGTCGGGTGCGGCGGCCGCAGTCCGCGCCGCCGCCGACCGAGAGAGGGGACATGACCATGGAGACCCTGACCGTCCGACGCGTCGTCGCCGCGCCGATCGAGGACGTGTTCGACTGGTGCGCCACCACTACCAACTACACCCGCTCCCCGCTCATCCTCCGGGCCCGACTGGCCCGACCGGGCGCCGGTGCACCGTACGGCGTGGGGGCGGTGCGGCTGCACACCTGGACGATCGGCTGGTTCCGCGAGCGGGTCACCGCGTACAACCCGCCGTACGGCTTCGACTACACGGTCGAGCGCAGCATGCCGCCGTCCCGGCACGAACTCGGCCGGATGACCTTCACCGAGGTCGCCGGCGGGACGGAGGTCGCGTGGACGACCACCTTCCAGGTCCGCTTGCCCTTCGGCGCGGCCCTCACCCGGGCCCTGGCGAAGCCGGTCATCGCCCACACCTTCGGTCGGATCCTCGCCGCTGCCGATGCCGAACTCACCGGTGGGCGGCGGGCCGGGGGCGGTGATGCCGAGTGATGGTGGGCGCCGTGCGTGGTCGCGGTGGGGGTGCCTCCCCGCCCGGCGTGAACGCCGGGCGGGGACGGGGGAGTTCAGGGCCGGTGGGTGGTGATGGTGATCAGGTGGGAGGTCCAGTCGGTCATCTCGCCGACGTAGAGGGTGACGCTCCAGCTGTCGTTGCGGGAGAGGCAGGCGGCGATGCCCTGGCCGCCGCCCGGCCCGATGCAGATCCGGATGAAGTCCCGGTGGGCCTCCCGGACGGGGAGCTTGCGGACGCGCTCCCAGAGGACGGGGAGGGCGTGGTCGAGGCTGGGGAAGTCGGCGGGGAGCATGACGCCGGCGATCCCGGCCCGCACGGCGCTCACGCGGCGTCCGCCTCGGGGGAGACGTGGCACCAGACGAACTTCCCGACGCCGCCCTCGCGCGGGCAGCAGCCCCACTGGGTGGCCAGCTGCTGGACGAGCCGCAGGCCCCGGCCGGTTTCGGCGGAGGTGGAGGCGGGGCGGAGGGAGGGCTTCTCGCCGTCGGCGTCGTGCACCTCGATGCGGAGGGTGTCGTCCGGGGAGAGGTGGAAGCGGACGAAGATCAGCCGGTCGCGCGGGGCACGGCAGTGCTGGACGGCGTTGGTGACCAGCTCGCTGACCAGCAACTCGCCGGTGAAGACGAGGAGTTCGCCACAGGGGTGGGGGAGGAGGAAGTCGTGGAGCTCCCAGCGGGCGGCGCGGGGCGCCTTGCGGTGCCGGGGCAGCCAGCAGGTCCGCTCGGCGGGGATGGGGGAGGGGGAGAGGTCTTCAGGCATGGCGGGGCCACCTATGGAGTGTGCAGGTGAAAGCGGCTGAAGAGGGCATGGGGATGCCCGGTGGCGAGATCCACCGAAATAACGCTGTGTGGTCTATCTCGCTACTGCAGGTAGCATGCACCTGGATTGATGCAACCTGCAAGCTAAACAACTGCAACGATGCATAATTGGCAGCGCTGGATTGACGAACAGTCACCAGGCACACTGGGGATCGTCAGGTGAGAGGACTTGCGCATGGCTGATGAACCGAAGCCGACCGTCCGTGCCCGCCGACTCGGCTCGGAACTCCGCCGTCTTCGCGACGCTGCGGGCAAGGGGACGGAGGATGCGGCGCAGGCTCTCGCTTGTTCCCGCGCCAAGATCAGCCGTATAGAGACCGGGGTGTCGGGCGTTCGCCGCCTGGACCTTGGGATCCTGCTCGATCTGTACGGGGTGGTGGGCAAGGAGCGTGATGCCCTTGAGGAGTTGTCGCGAGAGAGCAAGAAGCGCGGTTGGTGGCACGACTACGGCGACACGATCCCGTCGGCGTACGTCGATGTCCTCGGGCTGGAAGACGATGCTCGCTACATCCGCATGTGGCAGACCATGGTTGTGCCGGGCTTGTTGCAGACGAAGAGCTACGCCCGGGCCCTGCTCGAAGCCAATCCCGCTGCCGTCCGGCCGGAGCGCATTGATCAGCTGGTCGAGATCCGCATGGAGCGGAAGGAAGTTCTCGCAAAGCCTGATCCGGCGCGGTTCTGGGCGATTATTTGGGAACCTGCGCTCAGGTGTCCGGTGGGAGGGGCGGAGGTGCACAACGAGCAGCTGCGCCATCTCGCGGAGATGGCGCAGCTTCCCAACGTCACCCTGCAAGTGGTGCCGCTGGGGGTCGGCGCGACTGCGGGTGCATGTGGGGCCTTCGTGATGTATGGCTTCTCTGACTCGCCTACTCCCGGAGCGGTCTTCCTGGAGACACTGACAAGCAGCCACTATCTGGAGCAGCAGGGCGAACTGGACGGCTATGGGCTGGTCTTCGAATACCTGCGATCGGCTGCTCTGAACCCCAAGGAGTCGCTGGATATGATCGCGGCCATCGCGGCGGCGACATGACGATGAGATCAGAAGAGGTGTGAGCGCGTGACTGTGCCGGATGGTGCCGCTCGGGGTTGGTATAAGAGCAGCTACAGCGCCCAGGCGAACGAGTGCTTGGAGACCCGGTCGTTGATGGTGGGCGGGATGGCTGTCCGCGACTCGAAGGATCCGGACGGGCCGGCGCTTCTCTTCCCCGCCGGTGCCTGGTCGTCTTTCCTCTCCGGGGTCAAGTCCGGGGAGTTTCCGACCGACTGAAACGACAGGGGTGCCCCGCACGGGCTGTGGCCGTGCGGGGCACCCCTGTTGGTTCGTACTTCCTAGAAGTCGTCGTCGAAGGCGACGGTGCCCTCGACGGCCACCTGGTACGCCGACACCCGGCGCTCGAAGAAGTTGGTCAGCTCCTGGACGTTCTGGAGCTCCATGAAGCCGAACGGGTTGGTCGAGCCGTACCGGATCGGCAGGCCCAGCCGCGCGAGACGCTGGTCGGCCACGGCCTCCAGGTACTCGCGCATGGACTCGGTGTTCATGCCGGCGAGACCGTCACCGCACAGGTCCTGGGCGAACTGGAGCTCGGCCTCGACGGCCTCCTCCAGCATCTCCGTGACCTGCTTGGCCATCTCGTCGTCGAAGAGGTCGGGCTCCTCCTCGCGGACGGTGTCGACCACCGACATCGCGAAGTCCATGTGCATGGACTCGTCGCGGAACACCCAGTTGGTGCCGGTCGCGAGACCGTGCAGCAGGCCCCGGCTCCGGAACCAGTACACGTACGCGAACGCGCCGTAGAAGAACAGGCCTTCCACACACGCCGCGAAGCAGATCAGGTTCAGGAGGAACGCGCGGCGGTCCTCCTTGGTCTGCAGCGACTCGATGTGGTCGACCGCGTTCATGTACTTGAAGCAGAACTGCGCCTTCTGGCGGATGGAGGGGATGTTCTCCACCGCGGCGAAGGCCGCGTTGCGGTCCTCCGGGTCGGGCAGGTAGGTGTCGAGCAGCGTCAGGTAGAACTGGACGTGCACGGCCTCTTCGAACAGCTGCCGCGAGAGGTACAGCCGCGCCTCGGGCGAGTTGATGTGCTTGTAGAGGCTCAGCACCACGTTGTTGGAGACGATCGAGTCGCCCGTCGCGAAGAACGCGACCAGCCGGCCGATCAGGTGGCGCTCGCCCTCGCTGAGCTTCGCCAGGTCGGCGACGTCGGAGTGCAGGTCCACCTCCTCGACGGTCCAGGTGTTCTTGATCGCGTCCCGGTACCGGTCGTAGAACGACGGGTAGCGCATCGGGCGCAGGGTCAGCTCGAAGCCGGGGTCGAGCAGCATCTTGCGGTCTTCGGACTGGGACATTACTGGCAGGCCTCGCAGGACTCGGGGTTCTCCAGGGAGCAGGCGAGGGCGGCTTCCTGCTCCGGGGTGAGGGTCGGGGTGCCCACAGGGATCGTGTTGGCGGGCACGGGCGCCGGCGCGGCGGCACGGGCGGCACCGGACGCGGCCTGGGCGATGCGGGTGGCCGGACGCGAACGCAGGTAGTAGGTGGTCTTCAGGCCGACCTTCCACGCGTAGGCGTACATCGAGCTGAGCTTGCCGATGGTCGGCGCCGCCATGAACAGGTTCAGGGACTGGCTCTGGTCCAGGTACGGCATGCGGGCCGCGGCCAGGTCGATCAGCGCGCGCTGCGGCAGCTCCCAGGCCGTCCGGTACAGCGAACGCACCTCGGCGGGCAGCCAGTTCAGCTCCTGGACGGAACCGTTGGCGTCGCGCAGGGCGTCGCGGGTCTGCTGGTCCCAGACGCCGAGCTCCTTGAGCTCGCGCACCAGGTACGGGTTGACCTGGAGGAACTCGCCGGACAGCGTCTCGCGCTTGAACAGGTTGGACACCTGCGGCTCGATGCACTCGTACACGCCGGCGATGGACGCGATGGTCGCGGTCGGCGCGATGGCCAGCAGCAGCGAGTTGCGCAGGCCGGTCTCGGCGATCCGGGCGCGCAGCGCCGTCCAGCGGTCGGCCCACTGCGGGGCGGCCGTCGGGAAGTGGTCGATGTGCAGTTCGCCGCGGGCGGCGCGGGTCTCGCCGTACGCCTCGTGGCGGCCGAGCTGCTCGGCCAGGTCGGCGGAGCGCTCGTACGCGGTGAGCATGATGCGTTCGGCGATCAGCGTGGACAGGCGGGCGGCCTCGGCGGAGTCGAAGTCGATCCGCAGCTTGAAGAAGACGTCCTGGAGGCCCATCACGCCGAGGCCGACCGGCCGCCAGCGGGAGTTGGAGGTGCCGGCCTCGGTGGTCGGGTAGAAGTTGATGTCCACCACGCGGTCGAGGAACGTCACGGCCGTGCGGACGGTGGCGTCGAGGCGCTCCCAGTCCATGGCGCCGATCAGGTCGTCGGCCGAGGCACCGGGGGCCACGTGGGCGCCCAGGTTGACCGAGCCCAGGTTGCAGACGGCGGTCTCGGAGTCGTCCGTGACCTCCAGGATCTCCGTGCACAGGTTGGAGGAGTGCACGGTGCGGCCCGGCAGCGCGGTCTGGTTGGCGGCGCGGTTGGAGGCGTCCTTGAAGGTCATCCAGCCGTTGCCGGTCTGCGCCAGGGTGCGCATCATGCGGGCGTACAGGGTCTGCGCCGGGATGGTGCGCACGGCCTTGCCGGCCAGCTCGGCCTTGCGGTAGGCCTCGTCGAACTCCTCGCCCCACAGGTCGACCAGCTCCGGCACGTCGGCCGGGGAGAACAGCGACCAGTCCTGGTCGGCGTTGACCCGGCGCATGAACTCGTCCGGGATCCAGTGCGCCAGGTTGAGGTTGTGGGTGCGGCGGGCCTCTTCGCCGGTGTTGTCGCGGAGCTCCAGGAACTCCTCGATGTCGGCGTGCCAGGTCTCCAGGTAGACGCAGGCCGCGCCCTTGCGGCGGCCGCCCTGGTTGACGGCGGCGACCGAGGAGTCGAGGGTGCGCAGGAACGGCACGATGCCGTTGGACTTGCCGTTGGTGCCGCGGATCAGGCTGCCGCGCGAGCGGATGCGCGAGTACGACAGGCCGATGCCGCCGGCGTGCTTGGACAGGCGGGCGATCTGCGCGTAGCGGTTGTAGATCGAGTCCAGGTTGTCCAGCGGCGAGTCGAGCAGGTAGCAGCTCGACATCTGCGGGTGGCGGGTGCCGGAGTTGAAGAGCGTCGGCGAGGAGGTCAGGTACTCCAGGCGGCTCATCAGGCCGTACAGCTCGGCCACCTCGCGCACGGACTGCTCGCTGTCGCCGACCGCCAGGCCACAGGCGACGCGGAGCAGGAAGTGCTGCGGGGTCTCGATCACCTTGCGGGTGATCGGGTGGCGCAGCAGGTAGCGGGACTGCACCGTGCGCAGGCCGAAGTACTCGAAGCGGTCGTCGCCCTTGGTGTCGACGAGCGCGTCCAGGGCGGCCGCGTGCTTGGTGACGAAGGCGGCGGTGGTGTCGCCGATCAGGCCCTCGGCGTGGCCGACGGCGATCGAGGCGGAGAAGGACACCGAGCCCTGGCTGTTCGCCTCGTCGACGATCTCCAGGGCGAGCAGGCGGGCGGCGAGCTTCGAGTACTGGGGGTCCTCGGCGATCATCGACGCGGCGGCGTCCACGGCGAGCCCGCGCAGCTCGGCGAAGTCCGAGCCGGCGTGGCGGCCGCGCAGCGCGGCGGCGGCGACATGGCCGGGGTCGACCTCGGTGAGGTCGGTGCTGCGGTCGGTGAGCAGCCGCAGCAGCGCGCCCCCGGGGTCGGAGACCGTCGGGTCGGTGAAGGCGGTACCGGAGCCCTGGGTGGGCAGGGTGGCTGAGGCAGCGGTGGTCAAGGCGCTCTCTCCTGGCGGCGATCGGCGGCGGTGATCGGGGGGCCACCGGGCCGATCTGGGCAGGGGAGCACGGCGCGAACGCAAAAAGCGTCGCGCGAGGTGACTCCCCGGCCCGCCCGCGAGGCCCGGAGGGGTACTGCTGGTGCCGGCGCGGCCTCTGCGGGAGGGCCGTGGCGCACGCCGTCGGCAGGTACTCGGACTCGCGGGGCGCGGCTGCTGGAGCCGCCCGCTCACCGCTGCGGGGCAGTCCCGGATTCGCACCGGGTTCCCCTGCATCGACAGCAGTAGCGAGCATACATGTAGTGCCGCCGGACTGCGGCGGCACCATATGTTGTGCCTGTCGTGTCGCGGATGTGCGTGGGCCGGGCGGCCGGTCAGTGCTTCAGATAGACCTTGTACGTACTCGAATCGCCGGTCGGCGAGGTGAATTGGGCGACCAGCCGGTAGTGCCCGGCGGTGCTCAGGGCCTCGCTCAGGGCCCGGTCGGTGGCCCTCGGCGCGGTGCTGTCGAGGACGACCATGGTGAACCAGCCGTCCCGGATCGCGGCCACGCTGCCGTCGTCGCCGTGGTGCTCGACCCCGGCCCCGTCGCGGTAGTCCGTGCCGGCGCGCGCGGAGATCCACTGCTCGGGCTTGGAGACGCCGCCGAGGTAGTACTCGGCGAGTCCGTCGACCTCGGTGAGGTAGCGGCCCTGGGGCTCCGTGTGGACCCGCAGGACGGCCAGCAGGCGGCCGGAGTCGGGCCCGTTCTGGTAGCGCAGGGCGGACTGCTCCAGGCCGAGGGCGAGCAGGGCGACCCAGACCAGGATGCCGAGCTGGGGGTGGCGGAAGTGGGCGCCGACCAGCCGGGTCAGGCCGACCCCGGCGAGCGGGGCGGCGAGCAGCATGCCGTAACCGAGGTGGCGGAACAGCGCGCCGGAGGTGCCGGTCCACAGGTGGGCGGCGGGGACCAGCAGGGCGGTGGCGGTCAGGACGGCCCCGAGCAGGGCGCGCCGGCCCCAGGTGGTGGGGAGGGCGTCCTTCTCCGGCGCGTCGTGCTCGGGCATCTGTTCGCGGCGCGCGTAGGCGATGGTGCCGGCCACCGCGAGGACGGTGAACAGGCCGGCCCACTGGAGCGTGCCGAGCAGGATCGAGCCGGCCGAGCCGGGGGCGTTGCCGCGCGAGGGCGACCACCCGGCGACCTTGCCGAGGGTGCCGTACGGGAGCAGCAGGACGAGGGTGCCGAGGGCCGTCAGCAGCGCGCGCAGGGCGGCCGGGCCCACCCGGTGGTACGGCCGGGCGCAGGCGAAGGCGAGGGCGACCAGGGCGGGGGCGGCGAAGGCCGCGGAGTAGGCCGTGGCGCAGGCCAGAGCCGTGGGCGGGGCGGCGAGCAGGGCCAGGGCCGGATGGCGGCCGGCGGTGAACACCGTGGTCCAGGCCGCGAGGGCGACCAGCAGGAGGGCGAGGGACTCGGGCGCGGCGTAGAAGCCGACCACCACGGTGGACTGGAGGACGGCGTACCCGGCGATGGCGCAGATGGCGACCCGCTCGTTGAACAGCCGCCGGGTCAGCGAGTACAGCAGCACCGTGGTGAGCAGCGCGAAGCCGAGGCTGAGCAGCCGGGCGCCCCAGATGCCGTTGGCGTCGGCGGCAGCGCCGGCCAGCGGCGGGTAGAGCCAGGGCGAGCCGTGCACACGGTCGACCAGGTCGGTGGTGACCGGGGTGCCGTGCAGCAGGTGGGACAGCTGCTGGCGGCCGGCGACCATGGCGGCGGCCTCGTCGGGGTGCGCGGCGGCCAGCAGGCGCAGCGAGAGGGCGGCCTGGACGGTCAGGACGGCGCCCAGCAGGCCGCGGGCGATCCAGCGGCGGCGGGGGCTGGTGCCCGGGTCCCAGCCGATCGCGGGGACCTGCGGGATGGTGTACGGGGCCAGCTCGACGCCGTCGGGGTTGTCGACCGCCACGGCGGTGCCGGGCCGGGCAGGGCTGCCCGCCGCCGCGGCCCCGGGCCCGTCGGGGTCAGGGTCCGGCTCGGCGGCCGGGTCGTGGGCGGAGCTGCCGTGCGGGACGGGGGAGAACTCGGACTCAGTGCTCATCAGGGGTTCCGGATGTCGAAGCCGTAACGGGGGTCGGACACGCGCTGCTTGAACGCGGCGAGGGTGTCCGGCACGGCCTCGACCCGCCAGTCCGCCCGCTTGACGATGTTGAACCAGACGAAGCCGACGATGTCGTCGTGCGCCTCCAGCCCGGAGAACAGCTGGTCGATGTCGGCGCGTTGGCGCTTGCCCTGCTCGGAGGCGGTCTCGCTGATGAAGAAGGGTTTCTGGGAGAAGCCGCGGATCTCGGCCATGGTCGGGCCGTAGAGCGTCTCGAAGGTCTTGGGCCCGGTCTTGGTGAAGTAGCCGGTCATGCCGGCCCAGTCGACGTAGGTGTCGCCGGGGTAGTACGGCTCCAGACGGGTGTTGGGAGCGGGGTCGGTGATGTTGGGGCTCCAGACCCAGATCACGTTGGTGGCGCCGGCCTGGTCGAAGAGGTCGTGGACGTGGCGCCAGGCGGCCACGAAGTCCTCGGGGGTGGCGGCCTGACGGCCCCACGGGTACCAGTCGCCGTTCATCTCGTGGGCGATGCTGATGGCGATCGGCAGGTTGAACCTGGCGACGGCCTTGGCGACGCCGCGCACGTAGTCGTCGGTGTCGCCGGCCGCGATCGAGGCGAGCGAGCGGTCGTGCGGCTCCCAGGCCATGAAGGGAAGCGCCCCGGCGTCGTGGATCCGGCGGGCGCCCGTGGTGTCGAAGCCGCCCTTCCAGTGGGCGTAGAACTCCAGGATGTTGGGCTGCTTGCCGATCGCGTCGCGGTAGCCGGGCAGCGCGTCCATCGTGGCGGGGACGTCGGGCAGGGCGGCGCCGAGGTACTTGTGGCTCGGCCTGAGCAGCGGCGTGACGTCGTACGGGACGCCGGCCGGCAGGGCCTTGGGCTGGGTGGGCGCGGGAGCCGCACCCGGAGTGCCCGGAGCGCCAGGGGCCGGGGTTGCGGCCGGGGCGGCCCGGGCGAGGTCCTTCTGCATCGCGAAGCCGGGGTCCTCGGGGCCGCACGCGGTGGTGAGCAGCAGGCCGGCGGCGGCCAGCAGCGGGAGCGCCAGCCGGCGACGGAGCCGGCCGGCCCGTCTCGGGTGGGCGGTCATGGCGATCACACTGCTTCCGTCGGGCGGGGCTGGACGAGGACCCGGCCCACGATGGTGGCGTAGAAGAGGCCGGAGGCGAGGACGAGGGCGAAGTTCAGCGGGCCCATGGTGAGCATCCGCCAGATGCTCAGCAGCACCCAGAGCAGGGCGGTTCCGCCGCCCCAGGCGATGACGCCGATCCAGAACCGCCGGGTCTTGTTCCGCTTGGCGCCGCTGGAGCCGGTCGGCTGCCAGGCCATCCGGTTCCGGCGCACGATGTCCCAGATGGCGAAGACGTGCGCCCAGCCGTACATCATGCGGGCGGCCCAGGCCTCCAGCCGGTAGGGGTTGCGGTGCCAGAGCGGGAAGACGACCGTCGCGTAGAGCAGGCCGGGCAGCACCAGCGCGGTGTTCTCCCAGCGGATCAGGTCGGGGCGGGCGAGCAGCAGGACGATCGGGATGAGCGGTGAGACGACGGTGAACAGCGCCGTGTGGATGTAGTAGAAGAAGCCGGACAGGTAGCAGGCCCGGGTGATCGGCCGCAGCTTGGTCTGCCAGAACTTCTTGCTGCCGAGCAGGCTCATCGAGCCGGTGCACCAGCGGTACTGCTGGTTGAAGAAGCCGCCGACGTTGTCCGGGCAGACGCCGGTGGCCAGCGCGACGGGTATGTACTGGAGGTCCCAGCCGAGGCGGCGCAGGTCGAACCCGGTGTGCACGTCCTCGGAGTGGCCGATCAGCGTGGTGCCGCCGTTCTCCTCCAGCGCCGCGCGCCGGTACACCGCGCAGCTGCCCACGCAGATGGCGCCTTCGCTGCGCTGCCGGGAGACCTGGACGGTCCGGTAGAACAGCTCCTGGACGGCGCCGGCGCCGCGCTCGATCCAGTTCTGCGAGTCCAGGATGCGGAAGAACTGCGGGGACTGGACGATGCCGAGGCGGGGGTCGGCCTCCATGTAGGGGAGCATCTCGTTCAGCAGGTCCGGCCGGGGCGCGAAGTCGGCGTCCAGGATGAGGATGTAGTCGCTGTCGGAGTTGCGGAAGCCGAACTGGAGGTTGCCGGCCTTCTTGAACCAGCCGAGCTTGTCGCGGGTGCCGTACACGAACCCGAAGTCGACGGCCATCTGCGCGAGTTGCGGGCTGTTGCTGTCGTCGAGGACGTACGGGGTGACGTCGCCCGGGTACTGGTCGCGCAGCCGGGCGACGTGCGTCCAGGTGTTGTGCAGGACCTCGATCGGCTCGCCGGCGACCGGGAGGAAGATGTCGACGGTCGGATGGTGCTCGGGCTGCCAGGACCTGACCAGGGCCCGGTGGGCGGAGAGGTCGAAGGTCTCGTTGAAGCCGTGCACCCAGCGGGATATCAGGTAGTAGACGATGGTGAAGGCGAGCGGCGGTATGAAGAAGAGGAACCACGGCGTCGCGCTCAGCAGCCCGATCTCGCTGGCCACCATGCAGGCGAAGCTGATGAGGGAGAAGCAGGTCAGCACCCACAGGTTGGTGCGGGCGTAGAGGTACTTCTCGGTGTTGTCCGGGGGGTGGGGGAGCAGGCCCCACCGGTTGCGTGCGGCCGGGCCGCGCCGGCTGCGGCGTCGTGAGACCGGCGGCTGACCGCTTCCCGCGAGTCGCGCGCTCTCGGTGACAGTCACGTGCTCTACTCCCCCGAAGCCGTACTGAGACTGAACCATCCCCGGGTGGTGGCCGTTGTCGCTCGGGCACCAGGGGACGCCAGGATCGTACGGGACCGATCGCTCTGAGTCCGCTCTCCCCTCTTCGACCGGCCGCCCGGAACCGATATCGAGTTCCGATCGTGATGTGAACGGGGTGCGGCCGGAGCGCCTGTGTACGGTTGTCCGTTCGACGGGCGAGGACGGTTCGGGGGAGAGCGATGGGCATCGAGGACTGCGCGGCCGGGCGCGTGGCGCGGGGCCTTCGGGCGGTCGCCGCCTTCGGTGCGGTCGCCGCGCTGCTGGCCGGGTGCAGCGGCGACGTCGGCGCGGTGGAGCCGCCGGCCGGCCCGGCGACGGCGCTGTCCGGGCCGGGCATCTGCTCGACCGCGCAGGAGCCGTTTCCCAAGCTGGCGATGGACGGCGGCGCCAAGGTCCTCGAACCGAACCCGTGGAACACCGCGGGCACGGTCTGCGTGGACCCGGTCGGGGCCAGCGGGTTCACGGTGTCCCGGATCAACGACTTCGTCCCCAAGAACCCGCTCGCCCCGGGCGCCTACCCCAACGTCTCGACCGCCCCGGGCGCGAGCGGACTGCCGGTGCCGGTCAGCGCGCTCGGCGACGCCACCGCCGACTGGGACGCCAACGGCCGGGTGAGCGGCTCCTTCAACCTCTCCTTCGACCTCTGGTACGGCTCCAGCCCGGACAACTGCCTGCCGGGGGAGAGCGCCGAGGTGATGATCTGGCTGGACGCCACCGACAACGTGCGGCCCGCCGGCGACAAGGTGGCGGACGCCCTGCCGTTCGGGGACGCGAGCTACCACGTCTACCAGGCGCCGATCACCGGCCCGCACAGTGTGATCAGCTACGTCCGCACGGCACCCACCCACACCACCCGCGGCCTCGACCTGCGGCTGTTCACCGCCGATGCGATGGCGCGCGGCTACGTCCCGAAGAGCTCCTACCTCTGCCGGGTGCAGGCGGGGTTCGAGGTCTGGAGCGGCGGGACCGGCCTGCGCAGCAACTCCTTCGCCTTCCACAACCGGGTCGGCCTGCCGGCCGGCGAGGTCCCGGCGGGCGCCCCGGGGATCTGCCTGCGGCACGGCGGCGGCGGGACCGCCGGCAGCCCGGTGACTGTCGGATCCTGCGGCGACCAGGCCGTCTCGACCGGGTGGACGGTGGGCAACGACGGTTCGCTGCGCGGTGGAGCGGCCTGCCTGGCGCCGGGCGCCGACCGCTCCTCGGTGACGCTGGCCGAGTGCACCGGCGGCTCGGCGCAGCGCTGGGTCACCGCCCCCGGGCAGCGGCTGAAGCACCCGGACACCGGGCTGTGCCTGGGCACCGCAGGCGGGGCGCTCGCGGACGGCACGACGGTGCTCCTGCGGCCGTGCGCGGACACCGTCTCGCAGCGCTGGAAGCTGCCCTACAACGGGGTCGCGTGAGCCTGCGTCGCACCCCGGAAACCGCGGTCGTGCTGACGTTTCGTCCGCGCACCCCCCATGGGCGTGACGGGGTGGATGCCCTAGCATTCGGGCCATGAGCGATCGACCGGTACCGAGTGGCGAGCCGGGCCAGCCCGCCACGCCACCGCAGCAGGCACCGGCCGGGGGGCCCGCTCCGGCCACCGGTGTGCCACCGCAGTTCCCGAGCGGAGCCTTCGGCCCCGCGGCCGGCTACGGGCCGCCGCCCGCCGCACCCGCGCAGCCCCAGCAGATGACGCCGCATCCGGTCGCGCAGCCGGTGCCGCCAGTGCCGCACCAGGGCGGCGGACCCGCCCCGGTGGCGCAGGGTCCGGTGCAGCCCGGTCCGGTGGCGCCGCAACCCGGCCCGGTGGCACCACAGCCCGTCCAGCCGCAGGCGCCGATGCCGCAGCCCGGCCAGGCCGTCGGACAGCAGCCGTTCCCGCCGGGCCAGCAGCCGTTCCCGCCGAGCCCGCAGCCGGCCCAGCCCGTGGCGCACTGGCAGCAGCAGGGCGGCTTCCAGCCGCCCGGCCCCCCGCCCGGCCCGGCGGTCGCCCCGGCCGGCACGCCGAACTGGGAGGCGCTGGCCGAGCAGAACGCGCAGTCCGCCAAGCGCGGCCGCAGGCTCAAGCTGATCGGCGCGGTGACCGCGGTGGTCGTTGTGGCCGCCGCCGGTGGCGGCGGGTACTGGTACTACCAGCACGGCAAGGAGAAGACGCCGGCGGCCCACGGCCCCGGCACGCCGAGCCCGACGGTCTCCGGCCCGTCGAACACGACGAGCGCGCCGCCGCTCAAGGGCATCGACAGCCCGCCGACCGTCGGCTCGCTGCCCGCCAAGAAGGGCGCGGCCGCGCTCAACCTGGGGGCGGACGCCAAGCAGGGGACGATGGCCGGAGTCTCCGGGCAGGTCCTCAAACTGCCCAGCGGCCAGGACTCGTTCGCCTCGACGTCCACGTCGGTCGTCGAGGTCAACAAGAGCTTCACCGTCTCCGCGCGGGTGCTGGTCGACGTGCCCAACGGCAACCGCAGCGCGGTCAGCCAGGGCGACGGCCAGTACTACTCGTACGCGCTGGGCCGGGCCAACAACAACGGGCACGACCAGTGGTACTTCAAGGTCCAGGTGCCGGGCGGCGGTTCGGCGATCGCCTGGTCCAAGGGCGACGCGACGGTCAACCAGTGGGTGCTGCTGACCGGCGTGTACGACGACCCGTCGGGCCAGCTCACCCTGTACGTCAACGGTGCTCCGCAGTCCTCGGCCAAGTCGGCCGGGGTGCAGCCGAGCGGCACCAACTCCCTCCAGGTCGGCCGGCTGAGCTCCAACTCGCAGTGGGCCGACCCCTGGCACGGCGCCGTCGCCGACATCCAGGTGTGGGACCAGGTGCTGCCCGAGGCCGACATCGTCAAGATCGTGGCCGGCCCGAGCTCGCCGCCGTCCATCGCGCCGACCGGCGCCTGGCTCGGCGGCTAGCGCCGCCAGGGGCGGGTTCCGCGGGAGTCCGGTGAGGACGGCCGCAGGACCCCGCCGCGGGGCCGACCGGCCCCCGTGAACGTCCGGCCGCCGCCCCCGGCAGTGTGGGGCGGCGGCCGAAGCGCGCCCAGGGGCGCGCGCTCCACGGCGCGTCCGGATGCGAAGTCCCAGATGAGGAGCAGTACTGATGAGCGCGGACGGCCGCTGGATCCGGCCCGAGTCCACCCGCAAGCCCGTCCTCGGCGGAGCCCGGCCGGGCGGGGTGGCCCTCGGCGAGCGCGGCCGGACGGCCCCCGGGCCGGTACCGGCCTCCCCGACCGACCGGCGCCGCCGCAGGCCCGGGCCGCCCCGGGTGCCGCACCCGGCCC
Source organism: Kitasatospora sp. NPDC054795 (assembly GCF_053611565.1). Lineage (NCBI taxonomy): Bacteria > Bacillati > Actinomycetota > Actinomycetes > Kitasatosporales > Streptomycetaceae > Kitasatospora > Kitasatospora sp. NPDC054795. The sequence goes on along the minus strand of NZ_JBSHAP010000036.1, from coordinate 43,269 downwards.
GGCCGGTGCTGCGGGCGGACTGGCTGCCGCTGCTGGCCGTGCTGCTGGTGCAGGCGGCGCTCTCGTACCACCTGATCCTCAGCAACACCGCCTTCATCGACGAGGGCACCTACATCTACGCGGGCTACCAGGAGATCGCGCACCTGCGGCACGGAACCCCGGTGTCGACGTACGAAACCTTCTTCTCCGGCTCCCCGCTGATCTACCCGGTGGTGGTGGCCGTCGCGGACTTCGTCGGCGGGCTGAACGGCGCCCGGCTGCTGAGCCTGGCGTTCATGCTCTCCGCCACCACGGCCGTCCACCTGGCCACCCGGCGGCTGCACGGCTCGCTCGCGGCGTTCTGCGCGGCGGCGGCCTTCGTCGCGCTCGGTCCCACCCAGTTCCTCGGCGGCCTGGCCACCTACGACGCGATGGCGCTGGCGGTCCTCGCCTGGGCCGGGTACTTCGCGGTGCGGCTGACCACGGGCGGCGGGTACCCGAGCCTGGTCGCCTCCGGGCTGCTGCTCGCCCTGGCCGGCGCCACCAAGTACGCCGCGCTGCTGTGGGTGCCGGTGGTGTGCGGCATCGCGGTGCTGGCCGGGCCGCGCGGGTCGCTGCGCAGCTGGGAGGCCTGGCGGCGCGGACTGCTGGTGCTGCTCACCTTCGTGGTGGCGGTCGGCGCGGCGGCGCTGGCGGCCGGCGAGAAGTACGTCAACGGCTTCAACCACACCACCCTCAAGCGCGCCCCGGGCCACGACTCGTACTCCTACGTGGCCTCGGAGGCCGCCCGCTGGGTGGGCCCGCTGCTGGTGGTCGCGCTGGCCGGGGTGCTGGTGCAGCTGGTGCGGGCGCGGCGGCGACGCGGCGGCGCGGCCTGGCCCGAGTTCTGGCTGGCGCTGTTGCTGCTGCTGGCCGGGCTGATGGCGCCGGTGAACCAGATCCGCATCCACACCTGGCTGTCGCTCCAGAAGCACGTCGACTTCGGCGCCTGGTTCTCCTGCATCGTGGTGGGCCTTGTCCTGGCCCGTGCGGCGCTGTGGCTGAAGGGCCGTCTGCACCTGGTGGCCGGGGTGGCGGCCGCCACCCTGGTGGTCGGCCCGCTCGCCTGGGTGGGCGCGGCCCAGGGCCGGGAGATGTACGGCGAGTGGTCGAACTCGAAGGAGTTCGTCGCCGCCCTGGAGCCGTACATCGTCAAGGGCGACGACCGGTACCTGGTCGAGAACTACAACGTCCCCGCGTACTACCTGCGCAAGCAGACCACCTGGCAGCAGTGGCACGACCTGGTGGCCGTCTTCCGCCGGGACCCGGCCACCGGTGAGATGCAGAACGGGGTGCCCGCGATCCAGGCCGGCATCCAGGCCCACGAGTGGAAGGTCGTGGTCCTGGACTTCACCCAGACCGGGGCCATCGACAAGGCGATCCAGCCCACCCTGAAGGCCTCCGGGTACCGGGTGGTCACCGTGGTGACGAGCGGGAAGCACGGCCGGTACACCGTCTATGTGGCGCCCGGGTACGACAAGAAGCCGTGACGGGCGCCCGGGCCCGCCGTCAGAACGCCATCGTGTAGACCATCAGGTCCATCCCCGGGTACGGGGCCCAGTCGCGCTCGGGGGTGCGGCGGAAGCCGACCCGCTCGTAGAGGCGGTGGGCGGTGGTCATCTCCGGGCGGGTGGAGAAGGCCATACCGGCCAGGCCGAGGTCGCGGCTGCGGGCGACGGAGGCGCGGACCAGGGCCTCGCCGACGCCCCGGCCCCGGGCGGCGCCGGCGGTGGCCAGCATTCGTATCTCGCCCTCCCGGGGGGAGGCGATGTCCGCCCACTCGGTGCCGCCGACGGCGAAGGTCACGCAGCCGAGGACCCCGGCTCCGGCCGCGTCGACGGCGACCAGGAGTTCGGCCTCCCGGGCCCGTCGCCCGGCGTCGCCCAGCAGCTCGACGTAGGTGCTCGTGGGGTTGGTGAAGCCGTCGCCGACGAAGGCCTCGACGGTGATCCGGCCGGCGTCGGTGAGGTCCTCGGGGAGGGCCTGGCGGATGAGGAAGTCCATCGGGCCAGTGTGCCGGAGGCCGGTGCGGGGCGGTCCTCCGGGGTCGAACCGATCGGGTCGGCGAACGGTTCGGCGGGCGCGGCGGCGGGCTGGGCGGCGGACGGGCCGGCGGTCCCGTACAGCCGCTCGGGCCGGGCCGGGTCGGCCGGGTAGCCGCCCGGGCGGTGGTAGTTGTCGCGGCCGGCCGCCGGGCCGCGGGAGGTCTCGCGGCCGATCAGGAGGCCGAGCAGGCCGAAACCGCCGACGGCCGCGGTCATGGCGAGTGCGCCGATGAGGGTGTCGCTGTCCATGGGCACCACTGTGGCCGGGCGGCGCCGCGGCCACGAGTGGCAGGAACGACCGATCACCTCGAAATCCTGCCATCCGGTTCCTTCCGTCGGGGCGGGCACCGGGGGCATCCTGGTGGGCATGCTGAAGAACGTGGTCGCGGTGGTGCTGGAGGAGGTCCACCCCTTCGAACTGGGCGTGGCCTGCGAGGTGTTCGGCCTGGACCGCACCGCCGACGGGCTGCCGGGCTACGACTTCGCGATCGCCGGGGCCCGCCCGGGGCCGCACGCCACCCACTCCGGCTTCGCGGTGGACGTCCCGTACGGCCCGGAGCGCCTCGCCGGGGCGGACCTCGCCGTGGTCACCGCGGCGAGCATCCGCCGCGACTACCCGGAGCCGCTGCTGGCGGCGCTGCGCGGGGTGGTCGAGGGCGGCGGCCGGGTGCTGTCCATCTGCAGCGGCGCCTTCGTGCTGGGCGCCGCCGGGCTGCTGGACGGCCGTCGTGCCGCCACGCACTGGCGGCACAGCGCGGCGCTGGCCGAGCGCTTCCCGCTGACCACGGTCGAGCCGGACGTGCTGTACGTGGACGACGACCCGGTGATCACCTCCGCCGGGACGGCGGCCGGCATCGACGCCTGCCTGCACCTGGTGCGCAAGGTGCAGGGTGCCGAGGTGGCCCGGGAGATCGCCCGCCGGATGGTGGTGGCCCCGCACCGGGAGGGCGGGCAGGCCCAGTTCGTGAACCGCCCGCTGCCCGAGGCCGCCGACGCCTCGCTGGCCCCGCTGCTGGACTGGATGCGCCACCACCTGGCGGAGGAGGCCACCGTCGAGCAGCTGGCCGCCCGGGCGCACATGTCGCCGCGCACCTTCGCCCGCCGCTTCCAGCAGGAGACCGGCACCACCCCGCACCGCTGGCTGGTCGGGCAGCGGGTGCTGCTCGCCCAGCGGCTGCTGGAGTCCACCACGGAGCCGGTGGACGCGATCGCCGCCCGCTGCGGCTTCGGCAACGCGGCCGCCCTGCGGCACCACTTCGGCCGTCGGCTGGGCACCACGCCGCTGGCCTACCGGCGCTGCTTCGCCGAGCCGGAGCCCCGGGCGGGCTGACCGGAGCCCCGGGCGGGCCGAGGGGGCTCCCGGGCGGGCCGAGGGGGCTCCCGGGTGGGCCGACCGGACGCCGGGCGGGCCGAGGGGGCGTCAGACCCCGTCGGGCACCAGGTGCCCGACCCCGTTCCAGCCGTCCGGCCGCAGCCGCCCGTCCTGGGCCCGCCACAGGCTGGTGGAGCAGTTGTGTACCGGCCCCAGCGCGGTGAGCTGCTCCTCGGTGAGCCGGTCCAGCGCGTAGCGGAGCATCAGCACCGTGCAGTCGTGCGCGACCAGCAGGACGGGCCGCCCGGCCTCCTCCTCGCAGAGGTCCCGCAGCAGGCTGCGCACCCGCAGCGCGACGTCGGCCCAGGACTCGCCGCCCGGCGGGCGGTAGTACAGCTCACCCATCTTGCGCCGCCGGGCCGCCTCCTCCGGGTGCTTGGCCTCGATCGCGGCCTTCGGCAGCATCTCCAGGATGCCGAGCTCGCGGTCGCGCAGCCGTTCGTCGTACCGGACGGCCAGGGTGACCGGGACGGCGCCGAGCCCGGCGGCCTGGGCGAGCGCGATCCGGGCGGTCTCGGCGGTGCGCACGTACGGGGAGCACCAGACGCTGCGCGGGCGGTCCGCGCTGGGCAGGCCGGCCCACCAGTGGCCGAGCGCCTGGGCCTGCTGCCCCCCGTGCAGCGACAGCGGGATGTCGGCGTCGCGGCAGCTGATCGGGACGCTGAGCGCTCCGGCGGCCTCGGCCAGCTGGAACTCGACGTTGGCGGTGGACTCCCCGTGCCGGGTGGCGATGAGCAGGGACGGCAGCCGGCCGGCGGCGGCCGGGCGGTGGGTGCTGCCGTGCTGTTCGTGGCCGCCGGGGTGCTGCTCCTGCCCGCCGGGGTGCTGGCCGTGGGCGGCACCGCGCTGACCCTGGGTGGTGCCGTGCTGGCCCTGGGTGGTGGCGTGGTGGTGCTGGCTCTGGGTGGACTGGTGCTGGCCGTTGAGGGTGGTGCCGAGTTCTGCCATGGCCGCGAGCTCCCCGTGGTCGATCAGGTTCCGGCCGGATGCCGGTCCGGTCTGGTGGTGCCCGGCGTGCACGCCTGTTCATACATATGATCGCGCCGCCTTCTCCAGTGTTCACGGAGAAGGCGGCGCGATCACAGGGCGCGTACCGCGCGAATCAGTGCGCCGCTACGGGCTCCGGCGCGTTCTTCAGCTCTTCGTCACCGGCTTCGGCGCTGTAGTCGGACGGCCTGGTCTCGTCCGGGAGCTCCGGCGCCTTGACCGCCCGCAGCACCAGGGTGAGCGCCACCGCGACGATCAGGTTGAGCGCGAAGGCGGTCAGGCCGATGTAGCCGATCTCGCCGATGCCGGGGATCCCGGCCGCGCTGCCGCCGAAGTGCTTGGTGGCCGGGCTGGCGATCCCGTACGCCTTCCAGGTGCCGTACACCATGCCGGCCGCCCAGCCGGCGAACAGCGCCCAGTGGTGGAACCAGCGGGTGAACAGGCCGCCGACGATCGCCACGAAGGTCTGCAGGATCCACAGGCCGCCCAGCAGCTGGAGGTTGATCGCGGCCTGCTTGTCCATGCCGAGCACGAAGGCCAGGGCGCCGACCTTCACCAGCAGCGAGACCAGCTTGGCGATCCGGGTCTCGTCGGCGGGGGTGGCGGAGGGCTTGAGCCAGTCCTTGTAGACGTTGCGGGTGAACAGGTTGGCCGCCGCGATGGACATGATGGCGGCCGGCACCAGCGCGCCGATGCCGATCGCGGCGAAGGCCACGCCGGTGAACCAGTCCGGGAACATGTCCGCGAACAGCTGCGGCACCGAGAGCTGGGCGTTGTAGCCCTTGACGCCCTTGCCCACGCCCGCCGCGATCGCCATGAACCCGAGCAGCGCCAGCAGGCCCAGCATCAGCGAGTACGCGGGCATGATCGCCATGTTGCGGCGCACGGTGCTGCGGGACTTGGAGGCCAGCACGCCGGTGACCGAGTGCGGGTACATGAACAGCGCCATCGCCGAGCCGAGGGCCAGCGTGGCGTACGTCCACTGGCTGCCGTGCGGGACGGTCAGCGATCCCTTGGCGCCCGGCGCGCTGAACTTGTGCGCGGCGGCGTCGAAGATGTGCCCGTAGCCGCCGAGCCGGATCGGGATGTAGATCACCGCGACGATGATCACGATGTAGACGAGGGCGTCCTTGACGAAGGCGATCAGCGCCGGGGCGCGCAGGCCGGAGGAGTAGGTGTAGGCGGCCAGCACGCCGAAGGCGATGAACAGCGGCAGGTCCTTGACGAACCAGTTGGCGTTCTCCCCGCCGCCGACCCCCAGCACGTCCAGCACGGCCTGGATGCCGACGAGTTGCAGGGCGATGTACGGCATGGTGGCCAGGATCCCGGTCAGCGCGACGACCAGTGACAGTGGCCGCGAGCCGTACCGGCCGCGCACGAAGTCGGCCGGGGTCACGTAGCCGTGCACCCGGGAGACCGACCAGAGCCGGGGCAGGAAGAGGAAGACCAGCGGGTAGGCGACGATCGTGTACGGCACCGCGAAGAAGCCCGCCGCGCCGGTGGCGTACACCGCCGCGGGGACGGCGACGAAGGTGTACGCGGTGTAGAGGTCGCCGCCGAGCAGGAACCAGGTCACCCAGGTCCCGAAGCTGCGCCCGCCCAGGCCCCACTCGTCCAGGTGCGCGGCGTTGTCCGCGCGGCGCCAGCGCGAGGCGAGGAAGCCCATCACGGTGACGAGGGCGAAGAACAGCACGAAGACCACGAGGGCCGGCACGTTGACGTCCTTCATCGCGCACCGCCCGTCCGGGCCGCCTTGCGGGCCTTCTCGTCCCGGGTGATCAGCAGGTAGGCGGCGACCGTGAACACGGCCGACACCGGCACCCAGAGCAGCTGGTACCAGTAGAAGAAGGGCACCCCGGCCACCGCCGGGTCGCTCTTGTCGTACGAGGACACCCAGAGCATCGCGACGATCGGCACCAGCAGGGCGAGGCCGGCCAGCACCCGCTCGGGCGTCACGGCCGGGACGGGCCTCCCGGCTGGCTCGGGCATGACATCTTCGAGGGTGAGGGGATCAGACGGCATCTTCGGCTCCGCTCCGGAGGGTTCCCCGTCGGCGCCGCAGCCCGGTCGGCGCCGAGCGCCGCACGGGCCCGCCGAGCAGCACCATCGGTGATCGGCAGTCAGGTCAGTACGGCTGCGCAATCTAGAGCATGAGGTGATCCATGTCACCGGAATTGACGGAACTGCCCGCCGGTCGGACGCAACCGGCCGATTGTTCACCGCCGGGCGACGGAAACGCGCTCCCGCGGCCGGGGAAGGTGCCGCCGCGGGACGTGAGGCGCCGTCACCGGGCATGCGGGTGCGGAACGCGAAAGGCGCCGGCGCGCGGGTCTTGCGCGCCGGCGCCCGAGGTGCGGCGGGGGAGTGCGGCTGCTCCGGGCGCTGCGGCCGGCCCGGACGCTCCGGCTACTCCGGACGCTTCAGCCGGGTGATGAACTTGTAGCGGTCGCCGCGGTAGATCGAGCGGACCCACTCGACCGGGTCGCCCTCGGCGTCGAAGGAGTGCCGGGACAGCTGGAGCATCGGCAGGCCGAGGTCGGAGCCGAGCAGGCCGGCCTCGCGGGGGTTGGCCAGGGTGGTCTCGATGGTCTCCTCGGCCTCGGCCACGGTGACCCCGTACACCTCGCGCAGCGCCGCGTACAGCGAGTTGTGCTTGGCCAGGTTGCGGCGCAGGGCCGGGAAGCGCTTGGCGGACAGGTGGGCGACCTCGATGGCCATCGGGTCGCCGTTGGCCAGCCGCAGGCGCTCGATCCGCAGCACCCGGCCGCCGGGCTTGATGTCGAGCAGCGGGGCGAGCCGGTCGTCGGCGGTGATGTAGCCGATCTCGATCAGCCGGGAGGCGGGCTCCAGGCCCTGCGCCCGCATGTCCTCGGTGTAGGAGGTGAGCTGGAGGGCCTGGGCGACCTTGGGCTTGGCGACGAAGGTGCCCTTGCCCTGGATGCGCTCCAGCCGGCCCTCGACGACCAGTTCCTGGAGGGCCTGGCGCACGGTGGTGCGCGAGGTGTCGAACTGGGCGGCCAGCGCGCGCTCGGGCGGCACCGGGGTGCCGGCGGGCTGGGTCTCGGTGAGCTGCAGCAGATGCCGCTTCAGGCCGTAGTACTTGGGGACGCGCGCGGTCGGGTCGGTGCCGGCCTGCGTCGGGAGGTTGTTCACCTCGGGGTCGCTGACCTGGGCGGTGGATCCCCCGTCGCTGCTCATCGGACCTGTTCTCCCGCTTCTCGCGAGGCCTTCAGCGGCCCCGCCACATCGTTAACGGCTCACATCGTTGCATGTATGGCTACGGAACGAATACCTCATCACGCGATGAACGATGTGCGGTGTCGGCTTGATAACGGGTGGTCGAGATCGGTCGAACAGCCGTTGACAGGCCCATTGGTCTAGGCCAAGCTCCAGGCAGCTGGTCTACACCACTAGACCGGTAACTATGAATCCCCCCACCCGTTCGATGGGGTCCGCGGCACCTTTCCCCCCGCTTTGTGTGGGTCTGCCGCTGCCGCCCGACGGGGGCAACCCAGGCATCCCTCAGGAGGATGGCGTGAAGCGTCAGCTCATCGCGGCGGTCGGCGTCGCAGCAATGGTCGTCGGCCTGGCGGCTTGCAGCTCGGACGGCAAGAAGACCGAGGGCGGCTCGTCCGCGGCGGCCAAGAACTACGACGGCAAGACCCTGACCGTGTGGCTGATGGACGGCTCGGCCCCCAAGGGCTGGGAGGACAGCGTCAAGGCCGACTTCGCCGCCGCCTACCCGGGTGCCAAGCTCGACATCCAGACCCAGAAGTGGAACGGCATCGGCCAGAAGGTCACCGCCGCCCTCTCCGAGGGTTCGGTGGACGTCCTGGAGATCGGCAACACCCAGACCGCGGGTTACGCGGCCACCGGTGGTCTGCTCGACATCACCAAGGACAAGGCCGACCTGGGTGGCGCCGACTGGGCCGCCAACCTGAACGAGTCCTCGATCATCGACGGCAAGCAGTACGCCGCCCCGTGGTACTTCACCAACCGCGTGGTGACCTACAACAAGGACATCTGGACCAAGGCCGGCATCACCACCCCGCCGAAGACCCTGGACGAGTTCTACACCGACCTGGACAAGGTCAAGGCCGTCCCGGGCGTCACCGACGCCCTCTACATGCCCGGCCAGGAGTGGTACGCCTACTTCGGCCTGCTGACCAGCGAGGGCGGCAAGCTCGCCAAGAAGGACGGCGACAAGTGGGTCGGCGGCCTGTCGAGCCCCGAGGCCCAGAAGGCCTTCGACACCTACAAGAAGCTGCAGAGCCACTCGACCACCGCGCCGAAGGACAAGGACGAGGCCACCCCGCAGCAGAAGGACGTCTTCGCCAAGGGTGACATCGGCACCATCATCGGTCTCGGCTGGGAGGTCCCGAAGCCCGAGGAGCTGGCCGCCGACAAGATCGGCTACTTCCCGCTCCCCGGCGCGACCGCGGACAAGCCCTCCAGCGTCTTCCTCGGCGGCTCGAACCTGGCGATCGCCCAGCAGGGCAAGAACCCGGAACTCGCCAAGGGCTTCCTGAAGATCGCCATGAACGACAAGAACGAGGGCCTGATCGCCTCCTCGGGTCTCATCCCGAACAAGGTCGCGCTCAACAGCAAGGTCACCGGCGACTTCGCCAAGGCCGCCCTGCCGGCCTCGCTCAACGGTGCGACCACCCCGAACGTTCCGACCTGGACCAACGTCGAGAACGAGCCGAACCCGATCAAGGACTTCCTGACCTCGGCGCTGAACGGCGACTACGCCGCCGCGGCCAAGAAGGCCGACGACGAGATCGCGAAGCGTCTCAACCAGAAGCAGTAAGGCAGTCGAGCGGCGTCGCTCACCGGCTCCCGGCGGGGGGTCGGTGAGCGACGCCTTCCGTCGTGGTCGGGTTTGCAAGGAAGAGAGAACGATGGCTGCGCAGTCGGAACGGGTGCAGACACAGTCCCCGGAACCAACGAATTCCGTGGTGGCGTCGACAGACAAGTCCACCACCCCCGGTGCCGAGCGCACCCCGAGGAGGAACGGCAGACCGTCGGACGGGCCCAGTGCGGCCGCCAGGTTCGCCCCCTACCTGCTGTTGCTGCCGGCCATCGCGGCGACCCTCGTCCTGCTGGTCTGGCCGCTGATCGAGACGGTCGTGGTCTCGGCCCAGAACCTCAACAGGCGGCAGTTCATCCAGCGCCTGACCGAGTGGAACGGCTTCGACAACTACACCGAGCAGCTGGGCAACTCGGAGTTCTGGGCGATCACCCTGCGCACGGTGGTCTTCACGGCGGTCAACGTCGTGCTGATCATGGTGTTCGGCACGCTGATCGGCCTGCTGCTCAACATCCTCGGCAAGCGGATGCGGCTGCTGCTCTCGGTCGGCCTGCTGCTGGCCTGGGCGATGCCGGTGGTCGCCGCGACCACCGTCTACACCTGGCTCTTCGACCAGAACTTCGGCGTCGTCAACTGGTTCCTGGACAAGCTGGGCTGGCACTCCATGGCCCACTTCAACTGGACCAGCGGCCAGTACTCCACCTTCTTCGTGATCATCCTGCTGATCGTGTGGCAGTCGATCCCGTTCGTGGCGTTCAACATGTACGCGGGCCTGGCCACGATCCCCAAGGAGCTCTACGAGGCCGCCCGCATGGACGGCGCCGGCTCGGGCAAGATCTGGAGCTCGGTGATCTTCCCGATCATGAAGCCCTTCCTCCTGGCCACGACGTTCCTGGAAGTCATCTGGGTGTTCAAGGCCTTCACCCAGGTCTACCTGATCAACAAGGGCGGACCGGACGGCCTCACCCGCACCCTGCCGGTGCACGCCTTCCTCGAAGGCATCGGGTCCCAGCACTTCGGCGTCGGTTCCGCGATCGCGGTGCTCACCATCCTGATGCTGGGCGCGCTGATGGCCTACTACTTCCGCATCATTCTCAAGCAGGAGGACGAGCTGTGAGGCGCTCGCTTTTCGGACGCACCTGGCCGAACGTGATCGCGGTCGTCCTCTTCGTCTTCTTCATCTTCCCCGTCTACTGGATGTTCTCGACCGCGTTCAAGCAGAACAAGGACATCGTCAGCCGGGACCCCGTCTTCCTGCCGCTGAACGGCACGTTCGAGCACTTCGACCGGGCCGTGCACGTCCCGAACTTCTGGACGTACGTCGGCAACAGCCTGATCGTCACCGTCGGCGCGGTGCTCGGCTCGCTGGTGATCGCCACCCTGGCCGCCTTCGCGATCGCCCGGATGCGCTTCCGCGGCCGCAAGAGCTTCGTCCTCGTGGTGATGGCCGCCCAGATGGCGCCCTGGGAGGTCATGGTCATCGCGGCCTACCTGATCGCCCGCAACAACGACCTGCTCAACAGCCTGGTGCCGCTGACCGCCTTCTACCTGATGATGGTGCTGCCCTTCACGATCTGGACGCTGCGCGGCTTCATCGCCGCCGTGCCCAAGGAGCTGGAGGAGTCGGCCATGGTGGACGGCTGCACCCGTACCCAGGCCTTCGTGAAGGTGATCTTCCCGCTGCTCGCCCCCGGCCTGATGTCGACCTCGCTGTTCGGCTTCATCACCGCGTGGAACGAGTTCCCGCTGGTCAACATGTTGAACAAGAACGAGACGGCGCAGACCCTCCCGGTCTGGCTCTCCTCCTTCCAGACCGCGTTCGGCACCGACTGGGGCGCGACCATGGCCGCGTCCACCCTCTTCGCCGTGCCGATCCTGATCCTGTTCATCTTCCTGCAGCGCAAGGCGGTCAACGGACTGACCGACGGCGCAGTGAAGGGCTGAGTCAACGTGAGCATCCTCGTTCCCACCGTGCCGGACAGCGACCAGCTGCACCGTGACGCCCTGACCGTCCTCCAGCCCGGCTTCGTCGGCACCGAGCCGCCGGAGTGGCTGCGCCGCCACCTCGCCGCGGGCCTCGGCTCGGTCGCGCTGTTCGACCGCAACGTGGTCGACCTCGACCAGCTGTCCGCGCTCACCGGTGCGCTGCGCGCCGAGAACCCCGACCTGCTGATCGCCATCGACGAGGAGAGCGGCGACGTCACCCGGCTGGAGGCGGGCTCCGGCTCGTCCTGGCCCGGCAACCTCGCGCTCGGCGCGATCGACGACCCGGCGCTGACCCGGGACGTGGCCCGCGAGCTGGGCCGGGCGCTGGCCGCGGCCGGCGTCAACTACAACTGGGCGCCCACCGCGGACGTCAACTCCAACCCGCGCAACCCGGTCATCGGGGTCCGCTCCTTCGGCGCCGACCCCGAGCTGTGCGCCCGGCACACCGCCGCCTGGGTGGAGGGCCTGCAGTCGGCCGGCGTGGCCGCCTGCTCCAAGCACTTCCCCGGCCACGGCGACACCGCGGTGGACTCGCACCACGGGCTGCCCGTCATCGACGTCGATCTGGACGTGCTGCGGGCCCGTGACCTGATCCCGTTCCAGGCGGCGATCGCGGCCGGCACCAAGGCCGTGATGACCGCCCACATCATGATCCCGGCGCTGGACCCGAAGCTGCCCGCCACCCTGAGCCCGGCCGTGCTGCGCGACCTGCTGCGCGCGGCCCCGGCCGACGGCGGCCTCGGCTACCAGGGCCTGATCGTCAGCGACGCGATCGAGATGGGCGCCATCGCCGACACCTTCGGGATGGGCGAGGGCACGGTGCTGGCCCTGGCGGCCAGCGCGGACGCGATCTGCGTCGGCGGCGGGCTCGCCGACGAGGAGACCGTGCTGATGCTGCGCGACGCCATCGTGGCGGGCGTGCGCTCCGGCCGGCTCGCCGAGGAGCGGCTGGCGGACGCGGCCGCGCGGGTGCGGGCGCTGGGCAGCTGGGGCCGGATCGCGGCCCAGGGCGAGCGGGTCGAGCCGGACCTGGCGGTCGGTCTGCGGGCCGCGCGCCGGGCGCTCAGGGTGGTCCGGGCGCCGGGCCTGACCGTGCCGCCGGTGAGCGAGCGCCCGTACGTGGCCTCGTTCTCGGACGAGCCGAACATCGCCGTCGGCGACGTCACCCCGTGGGGTGTGGCGGGCATGCTGGCCGACCGCTTCCCCGGCACCCGCACCCGCGAGGTGTCGGCGGCCGACGCCGCGCCGGAGCTGCTGGACGCGCTGGTCGACGAGCTGCTGGCCGCCGCCGAGGGCCGCCGCCTGGTGCTGGTGGTCCGCGACGCGCACCGGCACGGGTGGATGGCCGCGGCGCTGGGCCGTCTGGTGGCGGCCCGGCCGGACGCCGCCGTGGTCGAGATGGGCCTGCCCCAGTCCGAGCCGGTCGGGGCGCTCCACATCGCCACCCACGGCGCCGCCCGGGTCTGCGGACTGGCGGCCGTGGAGGTCCTCACCGGGCAGCCGGGAGCGATCGGCTGAACCGTTCGACGAGACGTCACCGGCCGTGTCCGGTGGGCGTCGGCCGACGGGCCCGTCATGCGCATGTCGCATGGCGGGCCCGTTTCGTTTCCCCGGCGTTGACCTGCGGGTTCGTCGAGTGACCGTGTTCCCTCAAGTGGGCCTTAAATCCACCTTAAGGCCCACTTAGGGTGACGGAACGACAACTGGCGGCCACGCGGTACAACAGCTCTGCAACGGCCGTCCCAAGGAGGGCTTTTGGTCGTTGACACCACCTATGGTCTAGGCCAGAGTCCAGTCATCCGGTTCGATATTCAACCTCGCCGGATGTGGTATCGGCCCACCCCGAAGCTCTTCGCCGCCCCCTGTCCGGACTCTCCGCCGCGGGCGCCAATCACGCTGCCGGCGGGCAAGACGGCTCTACAACCCTCGGAGGACGGCGTGAAGAAGCGTCAACTCATCTCGACGCTCGGGACCATGGCACTGGCAGTCGGTCTGACGGCCTGTTCCTCGACCGCGAAGCCGGCGGGCGACAGCGGCGCGGGCGGCTCCGCCGACCCGAAGGCCGCCGGCGGCACCGTCACCGTCTGGCTGATGGACGACGCCCAGAAGAACTGGCCGGACCTGGTCCAGCGGGTCAACGACGAGTTCGCGGCGAGGTATCCGAACGTCAGCCTCAAGCTCGTGTACCAGGGCTGGGCCGACAAGGTGGGCAAGCTCGACAAGGCCATCGCCGACGGCAACGCCCCCGACGTGGTCGAGCTGGGAAACACCGAGACCATGAAGTACGTGCTCTCCGGCGCGCTGGCCCCGGTGGACCGCAGCACCTTCGACAACTCCGACAGCTGGATCAAGGCGCTCGCCAACACCTGCACCTACCAGGACAAGCTCTGGTGCGTGCCCTACTACGCCGGCTCCCGGGTCGCCATCTACAACTCCGCCGCCTTCCAGCAGGCCACCGGCAGCGCCGACTTCCCGAAGACCGAGGCGGACCTGCTGGCCGCGCTGGACAAGGTCGCGGACCGCAACAAGGCCGACAAGTCCTACTCCCCGCTCTACCTGCCCGGCCCGTACTGGTACGCCGCGATGAGCTACGTGGCCGCGTACGGCGGCAGCATCGCCAAGTTCGACAGCTCCGGCAACTGGCACGGCACCCTGCACGACCCCAAGTCCCAGCAGGGCGTCAGCCACTTCGTCGACCTGGTGCGCAAGTACAACAAGGGCGACCTGACGGTGAACGAGCAGAACCAGTTCGAGTCGATGGCCCGCGGGCACGCCGCGTCCTTCTACGGCAACGGCTACGAGGCGGCCAGCGTCACCGCCCCGGTCACCGGCGACCCGAGCCTCAAGGACGCCGTCAAGGTGGCCACCATGCCCGGCCCCGACGGCAAGCCGCTGCCGACCTTCATCGGCGGCTCCGACCTCGCCGTCACCGCGAAGTCCCAGCAGGTGGCGCTGGCCACCGACTGGATCCGGATGTTCACCAGCACCAAGTCCGAGCAGGCGCTGGCCGACAAGGACATCCTGCCGAACAACCTGACCCAGCTGAACCCGCTGAAGAACAAGCCGACCACCGCCGCCGCGGCCAACGCCGTCCCGGACGCCTGGTTCACCCCGCTGGCCCCCGGCTGGGCCGCGGTCGAGAAGCAGAAGGTCATCCCGGACATGCTGACCGCGATCCTCAAGGGCAAGTCGGTGGACCAGGCCACCAAGGAGGCCGACGCCGCCATCGACCAGCTGATCAACAAGGCGTCCTGACCTTCCGTCGCGCCCGCGGCCACGCGCCCCTCCCGACCGTGCGGGCGCGTGCCGCGGGCGTGCGCCGCCGGGGCGCGCCGGGTGCGCGCGGGCGTGCGGACGGAGGTGCCCGGCGGAAGGCGCGCCCGTAGGATTGCCGCACGAAGGACCGCAGCGAGTGTGCGGACTCGCCGCCGTGGAGGTCCCCGCCGGGCAGCCGCCCGAACGGGGTCGAACCGTCTCATCGGAGGCAGACCCAGATGTCCGACCCGCAGACTGTTTCCGTCCCCGGCCGGATCATGGCGGCGGAGATGGCCGAGCAGCCGGCCGTCCTCCGGCGCATCCTCGACGAGGGCGCCCCGAAGATCCGCGAGGTCGCCGCGCAGATCGCCGCCCGCAACCCGCGCTTCGTCCTGCTCACCGCGCGCGGCACGTCCGACAACGCCGCGCTGTACGCCAAGTACCTGATCGAGATCCTGCTCGGCAAGCCGGCCGGCCTGACCTCGATGTCCACCACCACCGCGTACGGCGCCAAGCAGGACCTCACCGACGTCCTGGTCGTCACCGTCAGCCAGTCCGGCGGCTCGCCCGACCTGGTGGCCTCCACCAAGGCGGCCCGCGAGGCCGGGGCCGTCACGCTCGCGGTGACCAACAACGCCGCCTCGCCGCTGGCCGAGGTCTCCGAGTTCCACATCGACGTGCTGGCCGGCCCGGAGAAGGCGCTGCCGGCCACCAAGACCTACACCGCCGAACTGCTGGCGCTCTACCTGCTGGTCGAGGGCCTCGCGGAGGCGTGGGGGTACCCCCGGCCGAGGGCCGGGGGAGGCTCGGCCGCCGAGGAGTTGCCGGACCTGGCCGCCGGGGTGCTGGCCCGCACGGCGGAGGTGAAGGCGCTGGCCGAGCGCTACCGCTTCGCCCAGCGCCTGGTCATCACCTCGCGCGGCTACGGCTACCCGACCGCCCGCGAGGCGGCGCTCAAGCTGATGGAGACCACCTACATCCCGGCCACCCCGTTCTCCGGAGCCGACCTGCTGCACGGCCCGCTGGCCATGGTGGACAACGTCTCGCCGGTCATCGCGATCGTCCCGGACGGCAAGGGCGGCGAGGCCCTCCAGCCGGTGCTGGACCGGCTGCGCGGGCGCGGCGCGGACCTGGTGGTGATCGGCCAGCAGGCGCAGGTGGAGGCCGCCTCGGCGGGCTTCGCGCTGCCGGCCGGCGTGCCGGAGGAGGTGCAGCCGATCCTGGAGATCCTGCCGCTGCAGCTGCTGGCCTACGAGGTCACCATCGCCCGCGGCCAGGACCCGGACGCCCCGCGCGCCCTGGCGAAGGTCACCGAGACGAGGTAGGGCCCCGCGGACGCGATCCGGCCCCGGTCCACAGGCTGTGGACCGGGGGCGGATCGGAGATCCCCCCGACGGGGCAACACGGGGCCCAAAACACAACGGGCCACGGCGCCGACACGGGACCCTCAACCCATGCGGCACCGCAGCCCGGAGCTGTCGTCGGGCACCGGATCCGGTCGAGAACTGTGCGGGGTCCTCGATCGTCGGCGTCCGACCGAGGAGGGGCCGCGCGCGGTCAGGGCAGTTGCGCGGGGGCCTCTCCTTGGTGCTCTTTCATTGTGGACTAGACCAATATCGGTTGTCCAGGCCTCTCGGAAAATTGGTCTAAACAACTCCGGAGGGTGCGCAGGAGGGTGCGCAGGAGGGTGCGCAGGAGGGTGCGCGGGAGGGTGCGCGGGAGGGCCCCGCGGGGCCCTCCCGCCGGTCCGCCGCGCCGCGCCCGGTCCGGCGGCGCTACCCTCGCCATGTGCCCTCGCTGAACGAACTCGTCCGCCGCCACACCACCCTCACCGGGGCCGATGTGGAATGGCTCCACCACCTGGTCTCGGAGTGGCAGCTGCTCTCCGACCTCTCCTTCGCCGACCTGGTGCTGTGGATCCCCACCTGGGACGGCATCCGCTACGTCTCGGTGGCGCAGATGCGGCCCAACACCGGGCCCACCTCCTACCAGGACGACATGGTCGGCCACCTCGTCCCGCGCGGCCGCCGTCCGCTGCTGGACGCCGCCTTCGACGAGGGCCGGATCGTGCGCGAGGGCGACCCGGAGTGGCGCGAGGAGGTCCCGGTCCGGGTCGAGTCGATCCCGGTCCGGCGCGAGGGCAAGGTGCTGGGCGTGATCGCGCGCAACACCAACCTGCTGACCGTGCGGACCCCGAGCCGGCTGGAGCTCACCTACCTCCAGAGCGCCTCCGACCTGGCCCAGATGATCGCGGCCGGCTCCTTCCCCTACCCCGGCATCGAGCAGGCCGACATGGACGCCGCCCCCCGGGTCGGCGACGGCCTGATCCGGCTGGACGCGGACGGCGTCGTCACCTACGCCAGCCCCAACGCCCTCTCCGCCTACCACCGCCTCGGCCTCACCACCGACCTGGTCGGCAGCCACCTCGGCCGGGCCACCGCCGATCTCGCCCCGCCGTCACGCTCGGCCGTCCACGAGGCGCTGGTGAAGCTGGCGAGCGGCTGGGCGCCCCGGCAGACCGAGGTGGAGGCGCAGGGGGGAGTGGTGACCCTGCGGGCGATCCCGCTCAAGCCCAAGGGCACCCTGACCGGTTCGCTGGTGCTCTGCCGGGACGTCACCGAGCTGCGCCGCCGCGACCGCGAGCTGATGACCAAGGACGCCACCATCCGGGAGATCCACCACCGGGTGAAGAACAACCTCCAGACCGTCGCGGCCCTGCTGCGGCTGCAGTCCCGCCGGATGGAGTCGGAGTCCGGCCGGGCCGCACTGGACGAGGCGGTGCGCCGGGTCGGCTCGATCGCGATCGTGCACGAGACGCTCTCCCAGGCGCTGGACGAGAAGGTGGCCTTCGACGAGATCGCCGACCGGGTGCTGGCGATGGCGATGGAGCTGTCCCAGGACGGCCGGGTGGCGACCCGGCGCACCGGCAGCTTCGGCATCCTTTCCGCCGAGGTGGCCACCCCGCTGTCGATGGTGCTGACCGAGCTGCTCCAGAACGCCCTGGAACACGCGTTCGGACCGACCGCCTCCGGGAACCTGGAGGTCAGTGCCCTGCGCGGGCGGGCGCCGGCGACCGGCGCGGGCTGGTCGGAAAGCTGGAACGGCGGCGCCCGGCCGGAGGAGTACCTGCTGATCACGGTGCAGGACGACGGCCGCGGCATGCCGGAGGGCTTCGACCCGAAGACGGCGGGCAACCTCGGGCTGCAGATCGTCCGGACGCTGGCCACCGGTGAGCTGGGCGGCACCTTCGACATGGTGGCCGGCCCGGACGGCGGGACCAAGGTGATCCTGGAGATCCCGGTCCGCTGAGGCCCGGTCCGCGAGGTCCGGTGCGCGAGGTCCGGTGCGCTGAGGTCCGGTCGGGCGGGATCCCGCCGGGAATCCGTGGCGCGAAGGCGTACGGACACGCGCGAAGGTGTGTGGCGGGGGCGCGTGCTCGGATCAAGCGCCGGGTCCGCGCTCCGCACTCCGGAGTGCGGAACCAGAGCGTGGAGCCGGACGTGCAACCGGGGCGCCGAGTCGGGGTGCCCGACGGAGCGCCAAGCCGGGGCACGCGACCGGCGTGCCCGACCGGGGTGCGGAAACAGAAACGAGGCCCTGTCGACCGGGGGGGGTGGGTCGACAGGGCCTCTCAACCCGTTCCGGCCGTCGGGGGGAGTCGGCCGGAGCGGGGGCTCTGGGTGGTGCGACACCTCGCCGGTGCGTTGCACACGGTGAGCGCCACAGCTCCACGATATTGCTCTCAGTGAACAGTATCAAGTGTCTGGGCGGGTCCGGTGTCGCGGGACCCGGCAGGGCAAGGTCCTTTGTGCGGAAGGCTTCACCAGGAGGTGCAGGGAAGCCTTTGATCATGTGTCGATCGGTACTGCGGTCACTGCTGGTGCTACGGCGTGTGATCGCCGGGCGATCAGGCGGTGCGGGCCCGGTTGCGGGCGGCGCGGCGCTTCATCGCGCGACGCTCGTCCTCGCTCATGCCGCCCCAGACACCGGCGTCCTGGCCGGTCTCGAGCGCCCACTGGAGGCACTGCTCCATCACCGGACAACGGCGGCACACGGCCTTGGCTTCCTCGATCTGCAGCAGAGCAGGACCGGTGTTCCCGATCGGGAAGAACAGCTCCGGGTCCTCTTCGCGGCAGACAGCGCGGTGGCGCCAGTCCATGGTCGTCCAACTCCTCCTGCCGCGGGGGGTGGCCCGATCGGCACAATCGAATGGCTTGTGAATGTGAACGCTTTCACGAATCCCGCAACAGCAAAAGAGACCAAAGGCCCGTCGGGCCCGGGTGGTCTGTGCTGGGGGGGATTCGGCGATTCGAGGGACACTCCGCGGTCGGCGCTCCTGTGGTTCCGGAGTTGCCGTCGCTGCGATGTGTCCCGATCGCCATGTAGAGGTTCGCAAACCTCGGGCTCGGATACAACCCCCTTCGGGGAGGAATTTTGGATTCTTCGGTGTCGCCTAGCTCACAGCCAGTACTTCTATGGAGTGAAGGGGGCTTGTGCGTTCGAGAAGAAGGAGGAACCCCCCTTCCAGTCACACAATCACACGCAGTGCCCGCCGTACGCCTGTGAAACTGACGCGACTCCTGTCTCCAAGATGGTCCCCGTCGACCTGGAACGGCGCCGGTTCCTCCGAAACCAAGGTGAAGTGTCTGACGTCGTGATAGGAGACGACGTGCTTCCCGGAAGGGCCCATCGGAGGGGCGCCGTCACCCGAAGGCGCGTACGACCGCAGGATCTGACGGACCGTTCGAGCCGTGCCGAACGCCGTCATCCGGGTGATCCCGAAGACGTCCAGATCCGTGTCGAAGGAGGCGAGTGGTGAGGGGTAGACCGGCCGGTTGCCGAGGAAGGTCCAGGGCGAGGTGTTGCTGACTATCGACAGCACCAGGCCCGGAACCCGCTCGTGGCCCGGCATTTCCAGGGAGATCGGGCCGGAGCGGCGCTGCTCACGCTGGGTGAAGTAGTGCCGCAGGGCCTGGCCGACGTACAGGGCGTGGGTGGACTTGCGCCCGGCCCGGCGCTGCTCCTCGACCCGGCCGACCACGCCGGCGTCGAAGCCGAGGCCGGCGGTGAAGGTGAACCAGCGGTCCGGCAGGCCGTCGGTCATCGCCTTGCCCAGCCCGATCGGCCGCTCCCGGCCGTGCTCCAGCGCGTCCAGCAGGGCGCCGGTCGCCTCGACCGGGTCGTTGGGCAGGCCCAGCGCGCGGGCGAACACGTTGGTCGAACCGCCCGGCACCACGGCCAGTCGCGGGACCTTCTCGCCCGGGCCGTGCGCCAGCAGCCCGTTCACCACCTCGTTGACGGTGCCGTCCCCGCCCAGCGCCACCACCAGGTCGACCGTGCCGTCCTCCGCCGCCCCGCGGGCCAGGTCGCGCGCGTGGCCCCGGTACTGGGTCTCGGCGACCTCCAGCTTGAGATCGCTGCGCAGGGCGTGGATCAGGACGTCCCTGGTCCGGCCACTGGTGGTGGTGGCCTTGTGGTTCACGACCAGGAGAGCGCGCATGGGGAAAGCCTACGGGTCGGTACGGACCGACCGGCGGCTACCCTGCTGGAGTGACCGCAGAAACCTCCGCACCCGCACCCACGGCCGGCGTCGGCCGACCGGCCTCCCTGACCCTGGGCGCCGCCATCACGGCCCTGGAGGGCATCGCGCTGGCCGTCGTCGGCGTCCTGGACATGGTGGCCGCCCTGTCCGGCCAGTCCAAGCAGCTGGCCCTGAACGAGTTCGGCGGAGCGGTCATCGTGCTGCTCGGCGTGCTGCCGGTGCTGGCCGCCCTCGCGCTGCTCAAGGAGCGCCGCTGGGGCCGCAGTCCGGCGGTGCTGACCAACTCGATCTGCCTGCCGGTCGCCTACTACATGTTCGAGAGCGGCGGCACGGCGATCGCGTTCGGCGTGCTGATCGGCGTGCTCGGCCTGGTGGGCATCGGCTGCCTGCTGAACCCGAAGTCGACGGCGGCCCTGTACGCCCCGTCCGAGAACTAGGGGCGTACAGGGCCGGGGCAGGGGATCGGACGGCCGCCGAGCCGGAGCTGAGCGGCCGTCAGTCCTACTCCTCCACCAGGAGCTTCTCCCGCAGCTGGGCCAGGGTCCGGGCGAGCAGCCGGGACACGTGCATCTGGGAGATCCCCACCTCGGCGGCGATCTGCGACTGGGTCATGTTCCGGAAGAACCGCAGCACCAGGATCTTCTGTTCCCGGGGCGGCAGTTGGGCCAGCAGCGGCTTGAGCGACTCGCGGTACTCGACGCCCTCCAGCGCCTCGTCGGTCGCGCCCAGGGTGTCCGCGACGGCCGGCGACTCGTCGTCGCTGTCCGGCACGTCCAGCGAGAGCGTGGAGTACGCGTTGGCGGACTCCAGGCCCTCCAGGACGTCCTCCTCCGAGATCCCCAGGTGCTCGGCCAGCTCGTGCACCGTGGGGGAGCGGCCGTGCCGCTGGGAGAGCTCGCTGGTCGCCGTGGTGAGCGACAGCCGCAGCTCCTGGAGGCGGCGCGGGACCCGCACCGCCCAGCCCTTGTCGCGGAAGTGCCGCTTGATCTCCCCGACGATGGTCGGCGTCGCGTAGGTGGAGAACTCGACCCCGCGCTCGTGGTCGAAGCGGTCCACGGACTTGATCAGGCCGATGGTGGCGACCTGGGTCAGGTCGTCCAGCGGCTCGCCCCGGTTGCGGAAGCGCCGGGCCAGGTGCTCGACCAGCGGGATGTGCATCCGCACCAGCTGGTTGCGCAGCTCGACCCGCTCCGGGGAGCCCTCGGGCAGTGCGGACAGCCGGACGAACAGCGCGCGGGCGGCCTCCCGGTCCGGGGCGCCGGTGCGGTGCGAGCCCTGGGCGGGCACGGCGCTGTGCGGCTCGGCCTCGACCGCCGGGTCCGTCTCGCCCGCCGGGTCCGGCGGGGGCACGGAGGCAGGCGTCGGCTCGGACGTCGGCTCGGTGGGGTGGCTCATCCGCTGGGCGTCCTTCGGGTGCGCTTCGTCGTTGGCGGCGAGGCCGGGAACGCTCGCCTGGGTCGGTACGGCGGGTCCCGCCGTCGCGAGGCCGGTACGGTCCAGATCACTCACGGCCATTCCCCCGTTCCGTTCCGGGAGCACCGGGGCCGGTGGCCCCGGAATCGTCTCGTTGGTCGTACCGCGTGGGTGGCGGTACCGGGAGCCGTCCGTCGGAACCCCGGTCGGGGGAGCGGCGGACGGCCCTTGCGCGGGTGGTGCTCAGTGCTGCTCGGTGCTGCTCGGTGCTGCTCGGTCGTGCGGTTCGGTCCGGCGCCCGGCTAGTGGGCGGGGGACCCGCCGCGCTTCTTGTTCAGGCTGATCGACACGGTCTTGTCCGCGCCGACCGAGGAGTCGACCTCGCCGGCCAGGGCGGAGAGCACCGTCCAGGCGAAGGTGTCCCGCTCGGGGGCCTTGCCGTCGGTGGTCGGTGCCGAGACGGTGACCTTCAACGAGTCGCCGACCAGCCGGAACTCGCAGGACAGTACGGACCCGGGCACCGCCTGCTGGAGCAGGATGGCGCAGGCCTCGTCGACCGCGATCCGCAGATCCTCGATCTCGTCGAGCGTGAAGTCCAGCCGGGCCGCCAACCCGGCCGTCGCTGTTCGCAGGACGGAGAGGTAGGCCCCCGCTGCGGGCAGCCGGACCTCCACGAAGTCCTGAACACCGAGATCGCCGTCGATCTGGGACACCCTTGCCTCCTGGGTGGCGCGCTGTGCTTTCTTGGTACCCCGCTTGTTACCGCTTGCTACCCCCGAAGGGGGCCCGGCGTCACGCATCCACCATCGCTCCGCCTTCCGCACCCCGGTTCGGGAGTTACTCATGGTAAGGCATTGCGACGCAGGGTGGCAGACCCTTTCGCCGGTCTCCGGACGGCCGTTCAGCGCCGCCCGGCTTCGGCCAGGGCCTCGCCGGTGAGCCGGTAGACCGTCCACTCGTCCATCGGCACCGCGCCGATCGCCTTGTAGAAGTCGATCGAGGGCTGGTTCCAGTCCAGGACCGACCATTCGACCCGGGAGTAGCCGCGTTCGACGGCGATCCGGGCGAGCTCCAGCAGCAGCGCCTTGCCGTGGCCGCCGCCGCGCGCCTGCGGACGGACGTACAGGTCCTCCAGGTAGACCCCGTGGGTGCCGCGCCAGGTCGAGAAGTTGCGGAACCACACCGCGAAGCCGACCGGCTCGCCGGTGGCGTCGTCCTCGGCGATCAGCCCGAACAGGGCCGGGTTCTCGCCGAACAGGGCGTCGTGCAGCTGCTCCTCGGTGGCCTTCGCCTCGTGCAGGGCCTGCTCGTAGTCCGCGAGTTCGCGGATCATGGCATGGATGACGGGAACGTCGGTGGCGACGGCGGTGCGGATCATGCCTGTGAGCCTACTGCTCGGGACCCGTCTCGTCCCAGGCCTGGACGGAGGTCTGGTCGACGATCCGGCCGTCCCGCAGCACGGCCATCGAGGACATCAGCACCCGGACGCCGTCGGGGTACCGGCAGGACTCCAGGAAGGCGGCGTGGTCGCCCTGGACCACCACCTGTTCCAGCTTGTGGGTCATCTCGCGGCCGTAGACGTCGTCCAGCATGGCGCCGATCTCCTCCCGGCCGTGCATCACCAGGGGGTGGCTGGGCTGGGTCCTGCGATCGACCATGCGCAGTTCGGCGTCCTGGGCGTAGAGCGCGAGGAGGGTCTCGGCGTCGCAGCGCTCGATGCCCTCGCGCAGGGCGCGGGTGTCGAAGGCGCCGGGGGCCGCCATCGTGGTCATGATCTCGCTCCTCCGGTCGGGTTCCGTCGGCTCGTACCTTGAGCGTACGCCCGCGGCCACCGCCCCGGAGGAGCGGACCGGGGGCCGTCAGCGGGCCGGCACGGTGCGCAGGTACTCGGCCAGTGCGCCGACCGCTGCCGGGTTGCGCGGGCTCTCCACCAGGTCGACGTAGTCCATGACGAAGATCCGGTCGTTCCTGACCGCGGAGACGTTGGCCAGTGGCGGGAAGGACTTCAGGAACTTCCGCTTCTCCTCGGCCCCGGGTGTCGCGTAGTCGTTGATCACGATCACCTCCGGGTCGCGCCGCACCACGCCCTCCCAGCCGGCCGTGACCCAGGTGTCGGCGAGGTCGCCCATGATGTTGCTCCCGCCGGCCTTGGCGATGATCTCGTTGGCGGCGGCGAACTTCCCGGCGGTGTACGGCTTGTCCTGCCCGCTGTCGTACAGGAAGACGGACGGGCGGCGCTCGGGTTGCGGGACGGCGGCGATCTGCGCCTTGAAGTCCGCGATCAGCCTGTCGGAGCGGTCCTTGACGTCGAAGATCTCGCCGAGGTTGGCCAGGTCGGTGTAGAGGGCCTCCAGCGGGTCCATCACGCCGCGCTCGGTGCCCTTGCCGCTGCGGCAGGACTCGCTGAGCACGTACGAGTCGACGCCGAGCGCCTTGAAGGCCTGCGGGGTGACGCCGGCGCCCTCGTCGAAGCCGTAGTGCCAGCCGGCGAGGACCAGGTCGGCCCGGGCGTCCAGGGCGATCTCCTTGGTGAGCACCTTCTTGGAGAGCCAGGTGGTCTGCTGGTAGCCGTCCTTCCAGGCCACCTTGTCGATCCGGCCCTTGTCGTCGGGCATCACGTAGCCGGCCATCCGGTCGGCGAGGCCGAGGGAGAGCATCAGCTCGGTGATGTTGACGTCGTTGGTCACCACCCGGGCGGGCTTCTGCGCGAAGGTGAGCTTCTGCCCGCAGTTGTCCACCGTCACCGGGTAGTGGGCGGAGGCGGTGGCGGCCTCCTTCGGGGCGATCTCGGCGCCGCAGGCGGTGAGTCCGAGGACGAGCAGGGCGACGGTGGCAACGGCCTTGGTGCGCAAGGTGGTTCCTCTGGGCAGACGGGACGGGTCAGGAGGAGGGGGCGAGCCGGTCGAACAGCAGCTGGAGGGCGCCGGTCTCCGGGTGCCGCACCGGGGTGGCGCGGACGCCGAACACCTCGGCCAGCAGGGCGGGGCGGAGCACCTCGTGGGGCGGGCCGGAGGCGACGATCCGCCCGGCCCGCAGCACGTAGACCAGGTCGCAGTGGCCGGCCGCCAGGTTGAGGTCGTGCAGCGCGGTGAGCACCGTCGGGCCGGCCTCGCGGGCGAGCGCCAGCACCTCCAACTGGTGGGCGATGTCGAGGTGGTTGGTGGGTTCGTCCAGCACCAGCAGGCGCGGTTCCTGGACCAGCGCGCGGGCGAACAGCACCCGCTGCTTCTCGCCCCCGGACAGGCTCAGGAAGCCGCGCTCGGCGAGGTGTCCGGCCCGGACCTTGCGCAGCGCCCCGGCGCAGCGCTCCGCGTCCCCGTCGGCCGGGGAGCCGAAGCCGCGGCGGTGCGGCAGCCGGCCCATGGCGACCACCTCGGCGACGGTGAAGTCGAACTCGGCGGAGTGCTCCTGGGTCAGCGCGGCCACCCGGCGGGCCGTGTCGCGGGCGCTCAGGGCGTGCAGGTCGTCGCCGGCCAGCCGGACCACGCCGCCGGCCGGCTTCAGCACCCGGTAAACGCAGCGCAGCAGGGTCGACTTGCCGCTGCCGTTCGGGCCGACCAGCCCGACCACCTGCCCGGCGGCGGCCGCCAGGTTCACCTCGTGGACCAGCCGGGTGCCGGCCAGCTCCACCGAGACGGCGTCGACGGCGAGGTCCTGGGCCCGCGCCGGGGCGGTCGGGTCGGCCGGGTCGGTCGCCGTGGTCACGTCGGTCACCGGGTTCCTCCGAGGGCCTGGCCGCGGCGGCGCATCATCAGCAGGAAGGCGGGTACGCCGAGCACCGCGGTGAACACCCCGACGGGCAGTTCGGCGGGTGCCAGCAGGGTGCGCGAGGCGATGTCCACCCAGACCAGCAGCAGCGCCCCGGCGAGCGGCGCGATCACCAGCACCCGGCGGTGCCCGGCGCCGACCAGCATCCGCGCCAGGTGCGGCATCAGCAGCCCGACGAAGCCGATCGCCCCGCTGACCGCGACCACGGTGCCGGTGACGGCGGCCGTCACCACGAACAGCTCGCGGCGCAGCCGGTCCGGGTCCACGCCGAGCGAGGCGGAGGTCTCGTCGCCCATGGCGAGCGCGTCCAGCCGCCCGGCGGCGCAGGCCAGGTACGCGAGGCCGGCCACCACCGTGACGGCGGCGATCGGCACCTTGCCCCAGGTGGCGCCGCCGAGGCTGCCGAGCAGCCACATCATGGCGTCCCGGGCGGCCTCGCCGCGGTCGGCGGCGAAGACCATCAGGGTGGTGGCGGCGGAGAAGCCGTAGGACAGCGCGGTGCCGGTGAGCACCAGGCGCAGCGGGGTGAGTCCGTACGCGGTGCGGGCGGCGAGGTAGACGAGCGTCATGGCGGCCAGCGCGGAGCCGAAGGCGGAGGCGGAGATCGCCCACACCCCGAGCGAGGCGAAGGCGCCGAAGAGCAGGACGGCGTTGGCGCCGACGGCCGCGCCGGAGGAGATGCCGAGTACGAAGGGGTCGGCCAGCGCGTTGCGCACCAGGGCCTGGACGGCGACCCCGCAGGCGGCGAGTCCGGCGCCGACGACGGCGGCCAGCACGGTGCGCGGCAGCCGGATCTCCCAGACGATCGCGTACGCGGCCGCCTCGCCCGCGTCCAGCCGTCCGCCCGTCAGCCCGGCGCCCAGCAGCCGCAGCACCCGGGGCAGGCCGAGTCCGGAGGAGCCGAGGGCGACCCCGCAGAGCAGCGACAGCAGCAGGGCGGCGACGAGGCCGGCGGCGAGCGGGACGACGGGTATTCGACGGGTGGGCGGGCCGACTGCACGGTCCACGACTGCACGGTCCACGGGTGCGCCTTGCCTCGGGCCGCGGGTGCGCCGGGGCGGGCGCCGGCCGAAGGCGTGCCGCGGCGCCGTTCCCCTCGCAGTCCGCGGCGAGTTGTCGGGAGTTCAGCGGCCGGGGGCGATCGGGCTGGCGCGGGCCGTACGGGCTGGTACGGGCCGTGCTCACCGTTGCGGGTCAGCGCCGGATTCACACCGGACTTCCCCCTCGGACGCCCTGGCAGCATAACAGCCACTCAGGGCAGGCAACCCTTACCGGCCCTGGGTGGGCCGGGAACGCGCGACCGCCCCCGTCCGGCGGTACGGACGGGGGCGGTCGGGTGGCGACGTGTCAGGCTCAGGCCTGCTTGGTCTCCCAGAAGATCTTGTCGACCTCGGCGATCAGGTCCAGCAGGGCCTGGCCGGTGGCCGGGTCGGTGGACGCCTTGGCGGCCGAGGCGGCCTTCAGGGTGTCGTTGATCAGCTGGTGCAGCTGCGGGTACTTCTCGAAGTGCGGGGCCTTGAAGTAGTCGCTCCACAGCACCGAGATGTGGTGCTTGACGGCCTCGGCGCGCTGCTCCTTGATGATGATGGCGCGGGCGCGGAAGTGCGGGTCCTCGTTGGCCTGGTACTTCTCCTGGGTGGCCTTGACCGACTCGGCCTCCAGCTTGGCCTGAGCCGGGTCGTACACGCCGCAGGGCAGGTCGCAGTGGGCGTGGGCGGTGGCGCGAGGTGCAAACAGACGAGAGAACATGGGAGTCCTTCCTTAGATCGTCTTCCCGCGCCCGAGATTACCCTTCCGGCCTCGCCGTTTCGCGATCGGGCGGCGGGCCTAGGGCAAAAGACGGACCAGGAACCGGGGTAATCCGGACATCGGACCGGTGACGGTCCGTACGGCAGACTGGGGGCGGGCGGAGCAGGAGGAGGAGTCGTGGCGCGGAGCACGCGACCGCAGGGCGCCGGGGCCGGGGGGCCGGACCGGGGCGGCGCGCTGCCGTTCGGACTGGTCGACGTGGCGGGGCCGTCGATGGTCCCGACCCTGCGCGAGGGCGACCAGCTGCTGGTCCGCTACGGCGCGCCGATCCGGCCGGGCGCGGTGGTGGTCTTCCGGCACCCCTTCCAGCAGGACCTGCTGGTGGTGAAGCGGGCCGCCGAGCGCCGGGCCGCGGGCTGGTGGCTGCTCTCCGACAACCGCCCGGTGGACAGCGACAGCCGCAGCTACGGCGCCGTGCCGGACGAGCTGGTGCTCGGCCGGGTGCTGCTGCGGCTGCGCCCGAGCCCGGTCTGGCTGGCGCCGGGGCGCCGGCTGGAGCGGCTGCTGCTCAACCCGCGGCTGGCCCGGGTGCCGGGCCTCGCCCGCCGGCTCGGCGCCTGGGTGGAGGACGTCTAGGTCCTGTCCCGGGCCGCCGCCTCCGCCTCCTGGCGCTTGCGGGCCCGGTAGGCGGCCACGTTGGCGCGGGTCGCGCAGCGGTCCGAGCAGTAGCGGCGGGAGCGGTTGGTCGAGGTGTCCAGGTAGGCGTTGCGGCAGGGCGCGGCCTGGCAGATGCCGAGCCGGTCGGCGCCCAGCTCGGTCAGGTGGACGGCCAGGCCCATGCAGGCGACCGCGGTGAAGTGCGCGGTGGCGGTGGGGGAGTTGTCGGCCAGGTGCAGGTGCCAGCGCGGTCGTCCGGCGTCGTCCAGGTAGTCGTGCCCGGAGACCAGCGGGCTGACCGGGTACTCCATCAGCAGGCTGTTCAGCAGGTCGACGCCGCGGATCTCGTCCCCCTCCGCGGCGGCCTCGAAGACCCCGCGCAGCCGGGTCCGCACCGCCCGCAGCCGGGGCAGGTCGGACTCGTCGGCGAGCGCGGCGGCCCGCGCGGAGTCGGAGAACAGGCCGCGCACGGCCTCCACGGAGGTCAGCGTGTCGGTGCCGCGCTCGGGCTCCTCGGTGTTCACCAGCCGAACGGCGAGATCGGCGTAGGCGGCGAGCTCCACAGGGGTCCTTCCAGGTTCGGTAACGGGCTGACTGCCTCCAGCCTATTACCTGGGCGGAGCTCCGGCCTCTTTTCCCTGGCGGGAGGGCGTCGGCACCCGGCAGGAGCGGCCTGCCGGGCGCCGACGGTACGGGCTCAGAGCACCTTGGACAGGAAGGCCCTGGTGCGCTCGTGCTGGGGGTTGGTGAGTACCTCGCGGGGGTTGCCGGACTCGACCACCACACCGCCGTCCATGAACACCAGCGCGTCGCCGACCTCGCGGGCGAAGCCCATCTCGTGGGTGACGACCACCATGGTCATGCCCTCCTCGGCGAGGCCGCGCATGACGTCCAGGACGTCGCCGACCAGCTCCGGGTCGAGCGCGGAGGTCGGCTCGTCGAAGAGCATCAGCTTGGGCTTCATGGCCAGCGCGCGGGCGATCGCCACGCGCTGCTGCTGGCCGCCGGAGAGCTGCGAGGGGTAGTTCTTCGCCTTGTCGGCGAGGCCGACCCGCTCCAGCAGGGCCATGCCGCGCTCGCGGGCGTCGGCCCTGCTCTCGCCCTTGACCTGGACCGGCGCCTCCATGACGTTCTCGACGGCGGTCATGTGCGGGAACAGGTTGAAGCGCTGGAAGACCATGCCGATGTCGCGCCGCTTGAGGGCGACCTCGCGGTCCTTGAGCTCGTACAGCCGGTCGCCCTTCTGCTGGTAGCCGACCAGCTCGCCGTCCACCCAGAGGCGGCCGCCGTTGATCTTCTCCAGGTGGTTGATGCACCGCAGGAAGGTCGACTTGCCGGAGCCGGAGGGGCCGATCAGGCAGAACACCTCGCCCTTCGCCACCTCCAGGTCGATGCCCTTGAGCACCTCGACCGGGCCGTAGGACTTGTGCACGTTCTCGGCGCGGACCATGGGCTCGGCCGGGGCCGCGGCGTCGGCGGGGGTCTTGGTCAGATCGGTCATACGTGACCACCTCCCTCGAGCCCCGGGACGACGTCGGCGGTCGTCCTCGGGGCGGGCTTCCCGGCGAACAGGCCCCGCAGTCGCTGCAGCGGGGTGGGCGGGAGGGTGCGGTTGGAGCCTCGGGCGTAGTGGCGCTCGATGTAGTACTGGCCGATGGTCAGCACCGAGGTGAAGAACAGGTACCAGAGGCTGACCACGATCAGCAGCGGGATGTTCTGGTAGTTCCGGGAGTAGATGACCTGGCCGGCCCGGAAGATCTCCTCCAGGGAGATCACGGAGACCAGCGAGGTGGTCTTGAGCATCGAGATGGTCTCGTTGCCGGTCGGCGGGATGATCACCCGCATGGCCTGCGGCAGGACGATCCGGCGCATGGTCCGGAACCGGCTCATGCCGAGCGCGTGCGCGGCCTCGCTCTGGCCCTCGTCCACCGACTGGATGCCGCCGCGGACGATCTCCGCCATGTAGGCGGCCTCGTTGAGGCCGAGGCCCAGCAGTGCGGCGACGAAGGTCGGGATCAGCACGTTGGTCTGCTGGGACCAGAACTCGGGCCCCCACGGGACGCCGATCGACAGCTTGGCCCAGATCAGGCCGAGGAAGTTCCAGAACACCAGCTGCACCAGCACCGGGGTGCCGCGGAAGATCCAGATGTAGACCCACGCGACGCCGGCCAGCAGCGGGTTCGGGGACAGGCGCATCACCGCGAGGATGATGCCGCCGACCACACCCATGAGCATGGCGAGCACGGTCAGTTCCAGCGTCACCAGCAGGCCGTGCATGATGCTGTCGTGGAACAGGTACTGACCGACGATGTCCCACTTGAAAGCGGGGTTGGTGAGGAGGGCGCTCAGCAGCATCGCCGCGAGCAGGGCGATGACGACGGCGCCCGCCCAGCGTCCGGGGTGGCGGACGGGGACGGCCTTGATGATGTCAGGCCGCCCCTTCTCCGCCGTCCCCTTGTCCAAAGAGTTCACGGTGTGGCCTCGGGGGAGAAGATGGAGCGAACGAGGGTCAGCTGACGGCACCGTTGACGGCCGACGTGGAGATGGCGCCGGCCTCGACGCCCCACTTGGTGAGGATCTGCTTGTAGGTGCCGTCGTCGATCAGCGACTGGACGGCGCCCTGGACGGCCGGGGTCAGCTTGGAGCCCTTGGCCAGGGCGACACCGTAGGGGGCCGTGCCGTAGGTCTCGCCGACCTTCTCCAGCTGGCCGCCGGACTGCTTGATCGCGTAGTCGATCACCTGGGAGTCGGCCATCATCGCCTGGTCGCGCCCGGACACCACGGCGTTGGTGACGTCCGTCTGGAGGTCGAACTTGTCGCCCTCGTTCGGGATGCCCGGCTTGCCGGCCTTGGCGCAGTCCGGGTCGCGGGTGTCCTTGATCTCGTCGGCCTGGGTGGTGCCGGTCTGGACGGCGATCTTCTTGCCGCAGAGGTCCTTCGGGTCGACCTTCTCCGGGTTGCCCTTCTTCACCGCGACGGCGCTGCCGGAGTTGAAGTAGGTGACCATGTCGACGATCTGCTCGCGCTCCTTGTTGTCCGTGAAGGACGACATGCCGAGCTGGAACTTGTTCGACTGGATGCCGGGGATGATCGCGGTGAAGCCGGAGTCCTGGACCTCGGCCTTCAGTCCGAGCTTGGCGGCGATGGCGTTGGCCAGGTCGACGTCCATGCCGATGATCTTGCCGCTGTCGTCCTTGAACTCGTCCGGGGCGTACGAGGCGTCCGCGCCCACGACGATCTTGCCGGCGGACTTGACGTCCTCCGGGACGAGCGAGGCCAGCTTGGGGTCGGCCTTGACCTCGTTGACGGTGGCGGAGGCGTTGGGGGCGCCGCCGCCGTCGCTCTTGCTGCTGCTGCAACCGGTCAGCACGAGGGAGACCGACGCGGCGACCACACCGGCTGCGAGGAGCCGGCTGCGCTGGATACGGGTGGTCATGAGGGGGATCTCCATCCTGGGGGAGAGAGGTCGGGCGGAGCGCGCCGCGGGAGCGGCGCACCGGACCGGCGAGCCGCGCGGCTCGGTACGGGTGCGTGTCGCCGTACGTCGTCGTACGTGCAGGCCGGGTCGTGCGGTTTCCCGGGCGCGGGGGGAGCCGCCCGGGGTCGTACGCGGTACTGCTTCCGCCACCCTCCGCCGAGGTGGACGTTGACCGGACGGCCTCGACCAGTGGCCGACTCGATCCGAGATGGGGGGAATCCTGCCATCTGATGACAGTCAGATGGCCCTCATCCAGATCAAAATCGGATAACGAGGGGTCGCACTGTCCGCTATTCGGACTTATTCCGTGCCCCTGTCACCCTGCGCATACGTATGCAGACCGGTCCGTGCCGCACCCGGCGCCCGTCGCCCGCCGGATCAGATGCCCCCGTTGACCACCGCGTTCTGCGCCGCGCCGGCGCTCACGTTCCACTTGGCCAGGATCTTGTCGTACTCGCC
The DNA here is from genome assembly GCF_053611565.1 of Kitasatospora sp. NPDC054795. Classification (NCBI taxonomy): domain Bacteria; kingdom Bacillati; phylum Actinomycetota; class Actinomycetes; order Kitasatosporales; family Streptomycetaceae; genus Kitasatospora; species Kitasatospora sp. NPDC054795. The sequence goes on along the minus strand of NZ_JBSHAP010000036.1, from coordinate 11,730 downwards.
GCTGCGGATCAGCTGGTCGATCGCCTTGGCCAGCACGTCGCGCAGCTGCCCGTCGTCCTTGCGAACCGCGATCCCGTACGGGTTGGAGGTGGACTGCCCGCCGGTCACCTCGAAGCGGCCGCCGCCGTCGGTGGTCTTCGCCGCGTAGGCGGCCACCGGGAAGTCGTTCAGGCCGGCCGCGGCGGCGCCGGAGGCGACCTCGGCCAGCGCCTTGGCGTCGGTGTCCACCTTGTGGGGGGTCAGCGGGCGCCCGGCCCGGGCGCAGACGGCCACCTGGCGGGTGACGATCTCGTCCTGGGTGGTGCCCTGCTGGAGCGAGACGGTCCTGCCGCACAGGTCGTCCAGGCCCTTGATCCCCTTGGGGTTGCCCTTCGGGACGACGATCGAGGTGCCGGCGATGAAGTAGTCCACGAAGTCCACGCCGGGGCCGGTCTGCTTGCCGTTCTCGTCCAGGGCGTCGCGGCGCTGGCGGGTGTCGCTGAGCGCCGACATCGCCACGTCGTACTGCTTGGCCTGGAGGTTCGGCACCAGCTTGTCGAAGGGGGTGTCGACGAACTCGACCCGCACGTCGAGGATCCGGCCCAGGGCGGCGGCGAGCTCCGGGTCGAGGCCGGCCGGCTTGCCGTCCGGGCCGCGGTACTCCACCGGGGCGTAGTTGACGTCCATGCCGACCCGCAGGGCCCCGGCCGTCCGCTGGGCGTTCGGCAGCTTGCCGCGGAGGTCCTTGACCGGGTCGTCCGAGGCGGCCTGCCCGCCGCCGCAGCCGGTCAGCAGCAGGGCACCGGCGGTGGCCAGGGCGGCGGCGGCCGGTATCGGACGACGGGCATGGCGGACGTGAAGCATGAGGGAGGCTCCTGTGGGAGGGACGAGCGGCCGCCACGGTGTCGCGCGGGTGTACGCGAAATGGCGGACAAGCGATCCTGCCATCCCGGCCTGCCGGGCCCGGCGGCGGGTGTGTCAGAATTCGTTACCGGGTGACCCCCGAACGCTCGAACCAGACCGACGAGCCCCGACAGGCTCGGGGTGCCCGGGAACGGAAGTCCTCACGCGGCTCCGTATCCGGGGCGCCGACTCCCCTTCGGATCTGCGTTCACTCCTGCGGGTGCGCGTGCGCTCAAGCCGTTGCCGCCGCCGGTGCCCGGCGCTTCCGACGCCGGGCCCTGTGACGCGACGGCACGGCGATGAACCGCACGTGACGAGGACGAAAAGGCATAGGTGCGATGCCTTCGTCCGACCTACGCTCGGCCCGGAAGCACAACGCGGACAACACAAGACCCCATAAAACCCTCATCCGAGGGCGCCGCCCGACGGCAGCGCCCCGACCCTGACCCCGGGTCCGCTTCGGCGTACCCGGTTTCCGGTTTCCGGCCGGGTCGTCCTGCCCGTCGGCCGCGCGTCCTCGCCAGATCAATGACGAAGAGGTCATCGTGGCAGCGGAGATCATCAGCAGCACCCAGGACACCGACGATCCGGTCGACGCGGTTTTCGCGCTCCACCGCGGCGGCAAGATGGAGATCCGGGCGACCGTCCCGGTGCGCGACGCGGACGACCTGTCCCTCGCCTACACCCCCGGTGTCGCCCGGGTCTGCACGGCCATCGCCGAGCAGCCGGAGCTGGTCAACGACTACACCTGGAAGGCCAACACCGTCGCGGTGGTCACCGACGGCACCGCGGTGCTGGGCCTCGGCGACATCGGCCCGCAGGCCTCGCTGCCCGTGATGGAGGGCAAGGCGATCCTGTTCAAGCAGTTCGGCGGCGTGGACGCGGTGCCGATCGCGCTCGCCTGCACCGGAGTCGACGAGATCGTCGAGACCGTGGTCCGGCTGGCGCCCTCGTTCGGCGGCGTCAACCTGGAGGACATCTCCGCGCCCCGCTGCTTCGAGATCGAGCGCCGGCTCCAGGAGGCCCTGGACATCCCGGTCTTCCACGACGACCAGCACGGCACCGCGATCGTCACCACCGCCGCCCTGTGGAACGCCGCCAAGGTGACCGGCCGTGAGATCGGCTCGCTGCGGGCCGTCATCTCCGGTGCCGGCGCGGCCGGCATCGCCATCGCCAAGATGCTGGTCGCGGCCGGCATCGGCGACGTGGCGGTCTGCGACCGCAAGGGCGTCGTCCACGAGGGCCGCGGCGACCTCACCGACGTCAAGGCCGAGATCGCCGGGCGGACCAACCGCACCGGCCTCAAGGGCTCGCTGGCCGACGCGCTGGCCGGCGCCGACGTGTTCATCGGTGTCTCCGGCGGCACCGTGCCGGAGGAGGTCGTCGCGACCATGGCCGAGGGCGCGTTCGTCTTCGCGATGGCCAACCCCACCCCGGAGATCCACCCCGAGGTCGCGCACAAGTACGCCGCCGTGGTCGCCACCGGCCGCAGCGACTTCCCGAACCAGATCAACAACGTGCTGGCCTTCCCGGGCATCTTCGCGGGCGCCCTCCAGGTCCGCGCCTCCCGGATCACCGAGGGCATGAAGCTCGCCGCCGCCAAGGCGCTGGCCGGCGTCGTGGCCGACGAGCTGACGCCGCAGAAGGTCATCCCCTCGCCGTTCGACGAGCGCGTCGCGCCGGCGGTCACCAAGGCCGTCGCCGAGGCCGCCCGGGCGGAGGGCGTCGCGCGGATCTGACGATCCGACCGGACATCCGCCGAACGGCCCGGGGCCGGGACACGCGTCACACCTCCGCGTGGTTCCCGGCCCCGGCCGTCGCGGCTATCGTCCGGGGCATGTTCGCTGCCTACGCCGCACGTATCGACGCCGCCGACCCGCTGAGCGGGCTGGAACTGGGCGACCTCCCCGAGCCGCAGGCCCGTCCCGGGTGGAGCGTGGTCACGGTCCGGGCCGCCAGCCTCAACCACCACGACCTGTGGTCGCTGCGCGGGGTCGGCCTGCCCGCCGAGAAGCTGCCGATGATCCTCGGCTGCGACGCCGCCGGCGTTGACGAGCACGGCAACGAGGTGGTCCTGCACTCGGTGATCGGCCAGAGCGGCCACGGGGTCGGCCCGGACGAGCCGCGCTCCATCCTGACCGAGCGCTACCAGGGCACCTTCGCCCAGCGGGTCGCGGTACCCACCTGGAACCTGCTGCCCAAGCCCGCCGGGCTGAGCTTCGAAGAGGCCGCCTGCCTGCCCACCGCCTGGCTGACGGCCTACCGGATGCTGTTCACCAACGCCGGGGTCAAGCCCGGGGACACCGTCCTGGTGCAGGGCGCGGGCGGCGGAGTGGCGACCGCGCTGATCGTCCTCGGCAAGGCGGCCGGCCTGCGGGTCTGGGTCACCGGACGGGACGAGGCCAAGCGCGCCCGGGCGGTGGGACTCGGTGCCGACGCGGCCTTCGAGAGCGGCGCCCGGCTGCCCGAGCGGGTGGACGCGGTGCTGGAGACGGTCGGCGCCGCGACCTGGTCGCACTCGGTGAAGTCGCTGCGCCCGGGCGGCACCGTGGTCATCTCCGGCGCCACCTCCGGCCCCAACCCGAGCTCCACCGAGCTGAACCGGATCTTCTTCCTGGAGCTCAAGGTGGTCGGCTCGACCATGGGTACCAAGGAGGAGCTGGCCGGGCTGCTCGCGTTCTGCGCCAACACCGGCGTCCGGCCGGTGATCGACTCGGTGCTGCCGCTGGCCGAGGCCCGGGACGGCTTCGCCCGGCTGGCCGGGGGCGACGTCTTCGGGAAGATCGTCCTCACCCCCTGACGCCGCGGCGGCCCGGCGCCCCCGAACGGGGGCACCGGGCCGTCACCCTCCGGACCGCCGGCTCAGCCGAGCAGCCGCTTCAGCCGCTCGCCCGCGGCGCCCAGCACCGTACGGGCCTCGGCCAGCTTGTCCGCGCTCACCCCGCCGTCCCGGGCCGCGTCGCGGACCTGGTCGCGGAAGCGGTCGAGCAGCCGCTCCAGCTCGCGGGCCGGGTCCCCGGCCGGGTCGGTGCGGGCCCACGGCGGCAGGTCGGCCGCGGCGTCCGCGGCGGGCCCGTCCTTGTCCAGGTCGATCCGGGACACGGTGATCCGCTCGGCGGACCCGGCGGGCTCCTCCTGCGCGCCGTGGCCCCAGCGGGCCGCGTCGGCCAGCCCGGCCAGGCCCTTGGTCAGCTCCGAGAGGCCCTCGGCCAGCCCGGTCGGCCAGTCGCCCTTCGCGGCGTGCTCGCGCACCTGCTGCTCGACCCGCCGCTTGATCCGCAGCGCCTCCTGCTGCGCGGCGGTGCGGGAGGCCTTGGCCTGCTCGCGCAGCCGGCGGGCCTCCGCCTCGGCGGCCTTCGCCTTGGCCTTGGCGGCCTTCTCCTGCTCCCGGGCGCGCTTGGCCTGCTCCTTGGCCTGCTGCTTGAACTGGGCGAACTCCTCCTTGGCGCGCTGCCAGGACTCGTTGTCCCCCCAGGGCCCGGCCCACGGGTCCCCGCCCTCGGTGCGCTCCGGCCGGGGCGCCTGCTTCGCGGCGTTCCACAGCTCCTCGCGCAGGTCCTTGGCGCTGTCCCGGACGTCCTCGCGGATCGCCCCGGCGAGCTGGGTCACGGAGTCGTGGATCTCCACCTCCAGCTCCTCCAACTCGACCTGACGGGCTTCGAGTTCGGCGCGGCCGGCGTCGGTCAGCCGGTACACCTTGCGGCCGCCCTCGGTGCTGTGGGCGACCAGGCCCTCCTGCTCCAGCTTGGCCAGCCGCGGGTAGACCGTCCCGGCCGAAGGGGCGTACAGGCCCTGGAACCGCTCCTCCAGCAGCCGGATGACCTCGTAGCCGTGCCGCGGGGCCTCGTCCAGCAGCTTCAGCAGGTAGAGGCGGAGCCGGCCGTGGCCGAACACCGGGGTCATCTCAGGCCTCCTTGGTGAGGTTCGGGGTGCCGGGGCCGGCCGGGAGCTCCTTGACCACCACCGGGCCCTCCTCCTCCGAGTCGGGGCGGCGCAGCACGGTGACCGCGCCGGAGACGGTGGTGACGTTGAGGTTGCCGCGGCCCTCGCCGAGCCGGCCGGAGATCTTCTTGGCGCCCCAGGTGCTGCTCATCTGGAGTTCCTCGAAGGTGCTGGAGACGTCGCCGCTGGTGGAGCCGGCCTCGACGGTGGCGTCGGCCAGCGAGGGGATCCGGACCACGACCGCGCCGCTGACGGTGTTGACCTTGACGTCGGTCTCACCCGCCACGTCGAGGTCCAGGGTGACGGCCCCGGTGACGGTGTTGGCCTGGATCCGGTCGGCGGTACCGGCGATCACGGTGAGCTGCCCGGAGACGGTGTTGACCTTGAGCCGGCCGCCGACCGCCTGGGCGTCCACGTCGCCGGTGACGGTACTGGCCTCGATCCGGCCGGTCACCCCGGCGAGGGTGGTGTCACCGTTGGCGCTCTGCACCGAGACGTGCCCGCTGACGCCGCTGACGGTGGCGTGCGCCGACACGGTGCCGACCTTGACCTCGACGTCGGCCGGGACGGTCACGGTCACGCCGGCGATCCGCTTGCGCTTGAAGGAGCCGAAGAAGTTCTTCACCGAGCCGACCGACTTCAGCCAGTCGCCGAACTCGCCCCAGCTGTTGATGTCCTTGTAGGTGACCGTGAGGACGCCGTCCACCAGGGTCACGTGCAGGGGGTCGCCGACCAGCTCGGTGACCTCCAGACGGGCCGGGCCCTCGGCCGCGACCACGTTCACCGTGCCCTCGATGGTCCGCACGTGCAGCGTGCGCACCGACTCGTCGAAGGTGATCCTCTCGGTGCCCTCGACCGTCCACTGGCTCATCTCTGCCGCCTCCCGTCGCGGATCGCGATGTATCGCGTTCTCTTTTAAAGACGATATATCGCGTGCTGGCAGAGTCAAGCGTGCCGGACCCCGATCCCGACCCCGATCCGTCCCCGAGACCTCCCCTACGGGGACGGCGGGGCTCCGTACCCGAACACGCGCGAGGCCCGGGAGGCGGTTGCCTCCCGGGCCTCGCGGCGGCCGTCACCGGGTCACTCGTCGTCCTCGTCGTCGAGCCGCGCCAGCCAGGTGGCCAGCCGCTCGACCGGGACCTCGAAGTCCGGGTTGAGGTCGACGAACGCGCGCAGCTGCTCGGCCAGCCACCCCAGGGTGACCTCCTCCTCGCCGCGCCGGTTCTCCAGTTCCTCGATGCCTCGGTCGGTGAAGTACACGGTTCGCTCCGGTCCGATGGGGATTGACCTGGTCAGGATAGTCCGGGGCCGATCAGCCGTTGTAGCGGTAGTAGCTCAGCGCGATGCGGACCGCGTCGGTACCCGTCTCGTGGCTGATCATCCTGACGATCGCGACGCTGCGGTCCTTGCGGTTGCGCACGCAGAACACCCGCCCCGGCGGGACGTCCGCCCAGGTGAGCTTGGCGGTGGGGTTCTGGTCGATGGCCGCGGAGCACTGCTCGGGGGTGAGCGAGCCGTCCCGGCTGATGTACCGGTCGAAGTCGGTGTCCACCCTGGGGCCGGAGCTGTCCGGGTCCATGAAGGTGGCCGAGCCCCCGGACGGGCTCACCTTGCCGGCCGCGAGTTCGAAGCCGTAGTCGTGGCCGGGCGAGCCGAGCTCCCGGTCGGTGTAGACCGCGACGTAGGCGCCGCCGGGCAGCGGGGTCCCGGATGCCGTGGGGGCGGACGGCTGCGTGGGCGTGGGCGTGGGGGTGGTCGGGGCCGCGCTCGGCTTCTGGCTCTGGGGGGCCGCCGAGGTGGTCGCGGGCGGCAGCGGATCGGAGGTCCTGGTGACGGTGACCTCGGGGGCCGGCCCGGCCGCCGACCCCTTGCCGTCGTCCAGCTTCTTCATCAGCACCACACCGCCCGCGGTGCCGCCGACCGCCATCACCAGGGCGACGGTGAGCAGCACCTTCCAGGACACCCCGCCCTTGCGCGCGGGCGCGGGCTCCGGGGCGGGCGCGGGCGCAGGGGCGGCGGTCACCGCCGGGCCGGGCGGCGGGGTGTCGTGGGACGGCGGCTCCGGCCGGTGGAACCCGACGGTCGGCGGGGTGGGTAGCACCGGTGCGGTCGGCGACTCGGTGGGCGGCTGCGGGGCGCCGTACGAGCCGACCGGCGGCGGCGCGAAGCCGGACGGGGGCGTCGCCGGCTGCTGCGGCGGGTGGGCCGCGGTGGCCGGGTGGGCCGGCGCGCCGGCGGGGGGCGGGGGAACGGCCGGCATCGCGGGCAGCGGGGCCGGCGGGGTGGCGGGCGCGGCCGGCAGCGGGGTCGGCGGAGTCCTGGGGAGGTCCGAGCGGCGGGTGATCTCGGTGCTGACCTCGCGCGGCAGCCAGTCGTCGCCGAACCGCAGCTGGCCGCCGACCTCCGGGTGGTTGCGGGCGGCCTGGATGATCTCGGCCGGCGTGGGGCGGTCCTCCGGGGACTTCGCCAGGCAGCGCTGGATCAGTTCGCGCAGGTCCGCCGGGACGGCGGTGAGGTCCGCCTCCTCGTGCACCACCCGGTAGAGCACCGCGGTGTCCGGGCCGTCGCCGAACGGCGCGGTGCCGCCGGCCACGTACGCGGCCAGGGCGCCGAGCGCGAAGACGTCGGTGGCCGGGGTGGCCGGGCGGCCCTGGGCCTGCTCGGGGGACATGAAGGCGGGGGAGCCGATCCGGTAGCCGGTGCCGGTCAGCGCGGTGGCGTCGGCGGCCCGGGCGATGCCGAAGTCGATCACCCGCGGGCCGTCCCCGGCGACCAGCACATTGGCGGGCTTGAGGTCGCGGTGGACCACCTCGACGCTGTGGATCGCCTGGAGGGCCTCGGCGATGCCGCCCATCAGCAGCAGTACGGTGCGCACCGGCAGCGCGCCGTTCTCGCGCACCACCTGCTGCAGGGACGGGCCCGGGACGTACGCGGTGACCAGCCAGGGGGCGTCGCCGTCCAGGCCGCCGGAGTCGATCACCTGCGCGGTGTAGAGCCCGTGGATGCGCTGGGCGCTGCTGACCTCCTGGGCGAAGCGGCGGCGGAACTCGCCGTCCTCGGCGAACTCCGGGCGCACCACCTTGAGCGCCACCGGGCGCCCGCCCGGGGTGTAGGAGAGGTAGACCCGGCCCATGCCGCCGGCGCCCAGCCGGGCGAACAGCCGGTAGCCGCCGACCTCCCGGGGGTCGTCCGGGAGGAGCGGCTGGAAGACCGGAGGAAGCGTTCCGGCGTCCCGAGGCGTGTCGGCGGTCATGCGGTGATCCCCCTGGGAGAGCGGTGAGGCGGTACGGCCGCGGCGGCCGGGGCGCGTGGACGGGCGCCTGGTCGCCGGACGGCGAGCCATAACCTATCGATCCGTCAGGAGTCCGCGCACGGTGGCTCCGGATTGGTTGCAGAGCTGGAACCGAACGGGCGGCGGGCACCAACGCCCGTGGCCCCGCCCTCCCGATGGGGAGGACGGGGCCACGGGCGTTCGGACCGCGGGGCTTCGGCGCGTCAGAGCGCGAAGACCTCCTCGACCAGTGCCTGCTGCTCGGCGGCGTGCCGCTTGGCCGAGCCGACCGCCGGGGACGAGGCCGCCGTGCGGGCGACCCGGCGCAGCCGGGCGTCGCCGCCGGTGCGGCCGATGACGACCTGGAGGTGGTCCACCAGGTTCATCGCGATGAACGGCCAGGCGCCCTGGTTGGCCGGCTCCTCCTGCGCCCAGACGAACTGGACGTTGTCGCCGTAGCGGGCCAGCTCCTCCTGGAGCTCGGCCACCGGCAGCGGGTAGAGCCGCTCGACCCGGACGATCGCGGTGTCGGTGACGCCGCGCTCGGTGCGGGCGGCCGCCAGGTCGTAGTAGAACTTGCCGGCGGTGATGACCACCTTGCGGACCTGCGCCGGGTCGACGGTGGAGTCGCCGATGACCGGGCGGAACGAGCCGGACAGGAACTCCTCGGTCGCACTCGCCGCGGCCTTCAGACGCAGCATCGACTTCGGGGTGAAGACGACCAGCGGCTTGTGGTGCGGGTTGTGCGCCTGCCAGCGCAGCAGGTGGAAGTAGTTCGACGGCAGGGTCGGCATGGCGACCGTCATGTTGTTCTGCGCGCACAGCTGGAGGAAGCGCTCCGGGCGGGCGGACGAGTGGTCCGGGCCCTGGCCCTCGTAGCCGTGCGGCAGCAGCAGGGTGACGCCGGAGTGCTGGCCCCACTTCTGCTCGGCGGAGGCGATGTACTCGTCCACCACGGTCTGCGCGCCGTTGACGAAGTCGCCGAACTGCGCCTCCCACATGACCAGCGCGTTCGGGCGGGTCAGCGAGTAGCCGTACTCGAAGCCCATGGCCGCGTACTCCGACAGCAGGCTGTCGTAGACGGTGTAGCGGGCCTGGTCCTCGGTGAGGTACTGCAGCGGGGTGTAGTCCTCGCCGGTCTTGCGGTCGATCAGGACGGCGTGCCGCTGGCCGAAGGTGCCGCGGCGGCTGTCCTGGCCGGCCAGGCGGACCGGGTGGCCCTCCATCAGCAGCGAGCCGATGGCGAGGGTCTCGCCCATCGCCCAGTCGATGGTGTTGTCCTCGACCGAGCCGGCGCGGCGCTGCAGCTGCGGCAGCAGGCGCGGGTGGACGGTCAGCCAGTCCGGGTGGTTGACCTGGGAGGCGGCGATCCGCTTGACCATCTCCTGGGAGATGCCGGTCCGGATGGAGACCGGGAAGTCGGCGACCGGCTTGCCCGTGGTGGTGTCGGCCGGGGCCTGGGCCGCGTCGCGGACCTCGGCGAAGACCTTCTCCAGCTGGCCCTGGAAGTCCTGGAGCGCCTGCTCCGCCTCTTCCATGGTGATGTCGCCGCGACCGATCAGGCCCTCGGTGTACAGCTTGCGCACCGAGCGCTTCTTGTCGATCAGGTCGTACATCAGCGGCTGGGTGAACGACGGGTTGTCGGCCTCGTTGTGACCGCGGCGGCGGTAGCAGATGAGGTCGATCACCACGTCCTTGTGGAACTCCTGGCGGAACTCGAAGGCGAGCCGCGCGACGCGGACCACGGCCTCCGGGTCGTCGCCGTTCACGTGGAAGATCGGGGCCTCGATCATGCGTGCCACGTCGGTGCAGTACATCGAGGAGCGCGAGGACGCCGGGGCGGCGGTGAAGCCGACCTGGTTGTTCACCACGACGTGCACGGTGCCGCCGGTGCGGTAGCCGCGCAGCTGCGACATGTTCAGGGTCTCCGCGACGACGCCCTGGCCGGCGAAGGCCGCGTCGCCGTGGATCTGGATCGGCAGCACCGGGAAGGTGGTGCCGCCCTGGTCCAGGATGTCCTGCTTGGCGCGGGCGATGCCCTCGACGACCGGGTCGACCGTCTCCAGGTGGGAGGGGTTCGCGGCGAGCGAGACCTTGATGGTCTCGCCGTCCAGGCCGGTGAAGGTGCCCTCGGAGCCCAGGTGGTACTTGACGTCACCGGAGCCGTGCATCGACTTCGGGTCGAGGTTGCCCTCGAACTCGCCGAAGATCTTGCCGTACGGCTTGCCGACGATGTTGGCGAGCACGTTCAGGCGGCCGCGGTGGGCCATGCCGATGACGGCCTCGTCGAGGCGGTGCTCGGCGGCGGCGTCGATGGTCGCGTCCAGCAGCGCGATCAGCGACTCACCGCCCTCCAGCGAGAAGCGCTTCTGCCCGACGTACTTGGTCTGCAGGAAGGTCTCGAAGGCCTCGGCCGAGTTCAGCCGGCGAAGGATCCGCAGCTGCTCCTCGCGCTCGGGCTTCGCGTACGGCTTCTCCAGGCGCTCCTGCAGCCACTTGCGCTGCTTCGGGTCCTGGATGTGCATGTACTCGATGCCGACGGTGCGGCAGTAGGTGTTGCGCAGCAGGCCGAGGATGTCGCGGAGCTTCATCATCTTCTGGCTGCCGAAACCGCCGACCGCGAACTCGCGCTCCAGGTCCCACAGGGTGAGGCCGTGGGTGGTGACGTCCAGGTCGGGGTGCTTGCGCTGCTTGTACTCCAGCGGGTCGGTGTCGGCCATCAGGTGGCCGCGGACCCGGTAGGAGTGGATCAGCTCCATGACGCGGGCGGTCTTGTTGACCTCGTCGTCGTGGGTGGTGGCGACGTCGGTCGCCCAGCGGACCGGCTCGTACGGGATCCGCAGCGACTCGAAGATCTCGTCGTAGAAGCCGTTCTCGCCGAGCAGCAGGCGGTGGATCTCGCGCAGGAACTCGCCGGACGCCGCGCCCTGGATGACGCGGTGGTCGTAGGTCGAGGTCAGCGTCATGATCTTGGAGACGCCCAGGCGGGACAGGGTCTCCGGGGCGGAGCCCTGGAACTCGGCCGGGTACTCCATGGCGCCGACGCCGACGATGGTGCCCTGGTTCTGCATCAGGCGCGGCACGGAGTGCACGGTGCCGATGCCGCCGGGGTTGGTCAGCGAGACCGTGACGCCGGTGAAGTCGTCCATGGTCAGCTTGTTGGCGCGGGCCCGGCGGACGATGTCCTCGTAGGCCTGCCAGAAGCCGAAGAAGTCGAGCGTCTCGGCCTTCTTGATGGCCGCGACGACCAGCTGGCGGTCGCCGTTCGGCTTGACCAGGTCGATGGCCAGACCGAGGTTGACGTGCTCCGGCTTGACCAGGAAGGCCTTGCCGTTCTCCACCTTGTAGCTGTAGTTCATGCCCGGGGCGGCCTTGATGGCCTGGACCAGGGCGTAGCCGATCAGGTGGGTGAACGAGACCTTGCCGCCGCGGGCGCGCTGCAGGTGGTTGTTGATGACGATGCGGTTGTCGATCAACAGCTTCGCCGGCACGGCGCGGACCGAGGTCGCGGTCGGCACCTCCAGCGAGGCGTCCATGTTGGTGGCGACGGCCTTCGCCGGGCCGCGCAGCTGGATCAGCTCGGGGCCGGCGGTGGCGCCGGCCGCGGCCGGCGCCGGGGCGGCGGCCTTGGG